>NZ_JAPRFV010000005.1:0-201729 GCF_035725965.1 Enterococcus sp. E5-162
CGTATGAGAAACGTTAATGCCACGATCATATAAGATTTCTTGAACTTCACGATAGCTAAGGTTATAACGAAGATAGTAGCCCACGGCTACAATAATCACATCCTGCTGAAATTGCTTTCCTTTAAAATGACTCATCGTCATTCCTCCTGCTATCTTTTTCTATTATTCTACCTTATCTGATAGTAGATTTAAAACTTTGCAACAGAACCGGCCTGATGAATCGAAATGATTCATCAGGCCTATTTTTATTTCACTGATAAAGTTTAACGTGTCTTAATACGGTTGAAATAGGATCATGTACCTTACTTAATAAGAAAAAAATAAAAATTATTTTTAATAACAACCTATGATCCTTTCCAAGCTTGTAGATATTTTGGTTTAGATTTTTTTAGGTGCGTTCAATTCTACAGCGGAGGGAATGAGAAAGTTTTCTAAACAAGTTTGGAAATTCCTAAACATGTTCAGAACACACAGAAAACACTTACATTCTAAAAAAGATTCTTTATACTAGATTTTGAAGAAACAGTGGCCACAGCGTTCTTCTATTTATAAATAGCCTTCAGCGCCGCGCTCAACAAAAGCTCAAATTGATTCAGTGTCGTGCCAAAGAAAAGATTTGGTTGGTAATCAGATATTTTTTGTGGAATATAGGTTTCCGTGCTAATGGTTAATGTTGCCAGCGTACCGATTTTTGAATTTTTTTGCCCAACAAATGCGATCACATCGATAAAGTGATCGTTCGCAATTTTAGCTAATTCGGCTAATCGAACTGTATCACCAGAATTGGAAATAATAAAAAGCAGAATATCTTGTTGCACTTGCTGTCTAAGAAATTCTAAATGACTATTGGCCGTCGCACGAAATCCATATAGATTAAGAGATTCCGAAAAATAATTGGCTAGATTTTGCGAAAAACCTGAGCCAAGAATCATAATCCGTTTATCGCGATACGCAGACATTAAATGTATGAATGCTTCCTTCTCCTCATTGGAGAATGTGCTTGGCATCGTAATGTCAGATTGGCTGTTTCCTAGAGCAAATACCAACTCACTATAACCGGAATATCCAATTTTCTTCGCCATATTGATAATCGTTGCAGTAGAAACATACGATGCTTTGGCAACGTCACGAATCCCAATATTTTTTAAAGACTGACGATTTTTTTTCATAAATCGTAAGACTTCAGCTTCTGAGTCATTCAGTTGGTATTTATCTATAAGCATTTCAACATCCATAAGATTCACCTCAAATTTTATCTAATAGGAGTATTATATTATGACAGAAACGAAATTTATTCAAGATCCGTGGTCAAAAATGACTACCCGTAACGGCTTACGTGGAGATGAAGCTATCTCAGCATTACAGAAATCGATTCGTCGAGGCAAAGAAAAAGAAGCCTGTGAATTTGCTTATGAAATGTATATCACCTCACCACAATTTGAAGAGAAACTCTGGAGAAGGCTATTGGCGATCAGTGTTGAGGATGTGGGCATGGGCAATCCTATGGCCGCCATCATGATCAATAACTTAAACGCCATGCGCAAAGAATTCCAATACAATGAATCCGATCGTGCGATGTATTTTTTCCACGCGATTCGTTACCTATGCCAATCTGAAAAAGATCGTTCATCGGATTTACTTAAGAACATTGTTATCAAGAGTTTCGCTATGGGATATATTCCAGAAATTCCTGATATTGCGCTGGATAAACATACTGTTCGGGGACAGGCAATGGGGCGTGGTTCAGAACACTTTTTGCATGAAGCAAGTAAAGTGATCCCCCAAGCAAAAGTTGATAATGACTACAAGGAACAATACGAAAAAATCATCGAGACCTATGATCCAGATCACGTCGTGCCAAGTACGTTTTCATTTAATCCTTGGCAAGTATAGGAGGAAGTTATATGGAAAATTCTGCGTTTATCATGAAACTGAATGACATACTTAGCCCCATCGCAGCCAAGATAGGTAATCAGCGCCACCTAAAAGCTATATCCAGCGGTATGATGTTTGGCCTACCCTTTATTGTTATCGGTTCTTTTTTTCTGATTTTTGCAAATCCACCCATCAATATTGATCAATACAATCCAGATACAGCTAATATTTTCATGAAATTTATGGCCAGCTGGAAAGATTTTGCCGTAGCAAATTATGATCTCATCACAGCCCCTTATAATTTGACAATGGGAATCATCGGATTCATTAGTGTTTTTGGCATTGCATTTTCCCTTGCCAATGAATACAAAATTAATCCTTCCATGAATGGCATGGTTGCATCTGTCATTTATCTAATGGTTTGTACACCAGTGGAAGAAGGTGCCATCAATCTTAATTTCCTTGGGACAAACGGATTGTTCGTCGCAATTATCATCGGCTTGCTAGTAGTGGAAATCAACCGACTATTTGAAGTAAAAAATATTAAGTTGAAACTCCCAGATACAGTTCCACCCATGGTAGCAACCTTTATCAATATGCTCGTTCCACTGCTGACAAATATATTCATCTTTTATGGCATCAATCTGATTTTCTTGGCAGCAACAAACAAAATCTTCCCTGAAGCAGTGATGGAAGTCCTGACTCCAGCAACGAACATCGCTGGCAGTCTAGGTGGTTTCTTATTGATCGTGACTTTGGGTAACATCCTATGGCTATTTGGTATCAATGGCTCGTCAATTATTTTCCCTATCGTCTTTACATTGGGAATGGCTCAAACTGGTTTGAATGCTGAACAACTGGCAAATGGTGAGACCATGACACACTTAATGAACTTACAAATGTTCCGTATTTCTGTACTTGGTGGAGCCGGTGGTACTTTGGGTTTGGTTTTATTGATGATGCGAAGCAAAGTACCCGAATATCGCACAATTGGAAAATTGTCATTGGTTCCTGGAATCTGTTCCATCAACGAACCAGTGATTTTCGGATTACCTATCGTTTTTAACCCTATTTTGGCAATTCCATTTTTGATTACGCCCATCATTTCATTATTGCTGACCTACTTTGCTCAGCAACTAGGATGGATTGGGATTGGATTTATCGTCGATCCTTCCTTCACACCTTTTTTTGCACAAGCTTATCTTTCAAGTATGGACTGGCGCAATATTCTCTTTTGCCTACTGTTGATCGTCATCAGCATCTTCATCTACTATCCATTTTTTAAAGTCATGGAGAGCAATAAAACAAAATTAGTAGATGAAAAACTATAGTCGTCATTCTTAACCTTGTAACGAAAATATGGTTCTATACTATTTAGTGTTGATGGGAAATCTTAGGGTTTCCCATCAACCTATTTT
Source organism: Enterococcus sp. E5-162 (assembly GCF_035725965.1). Taxonomy (NCBI): domain Bacteria; kingdom Bacillati; phylum Bacillota; class Bacilli; order Lactobacillales; family Enterococcaceae; genus Enterococcus; species Enterococcus sp. E5-162. Next base: position 3,294 of record NZ_JAPRFV010000005.1, read on the forward strand.
TTATAAAAAAGTATATGTAAAGAGATATTCGATTGGCAGAATAAGCAACGGATTAAGTGATCTTTAGGAATATTAATTCTTCTTCAATGTCGGAAGAGTCAGGGATGTGTTGAAAAAGGTCCAAAAAACATCCGTCTCCCCAAACCTACAATGTTAAACTGCCCTTGATATTACTGGAACATCTTCTAGAAAGTTTAGGCAAAGAATTTAGAAAAAAATTACAAAACTTACTCAAAAATAAAGAAGGTATACGAAATGAAATGTTTTATCCTTATTCTAACGGTAAAATAGAGGCAAAAAACACGCATATTAAGGCATTGAAAAGAGCATCCTACGGGGTTAAATCATTTGAGAATATGAGAATACAGATTTATATGATTAATCAATTAATCAAAGTAAGATAACAAAAAATCTGAGCCAGAATGAAGTTCATTCTGATCCAGATTTGATTTAGCACAACTCATCAGCCCTTATTGACAAAGAGCCAGAAAACCTACAATTCAAGGTTTCTAGCTTAATCAATTACTGTTATCCCTTCTCCAACCTTCTGCTGAACAGATAGACTAATTGTTTCCAGATGTTCAATTGCTTCTGATATAGCTTGCTTATCATTTGGAATAGACTCATCAACATAATATGTAATCCTTGTACCATTGCCATCATTTTCAGTCGTTAGATAGCCTCAATTGACCATAGTTGCTGATAAAGTAGCTGAGTTGTTCATCTTTGGTAAAATTTGATTTCACATCATCTAAAGTTACACTACTATTCACAATATTACTAAAACTATCTTTAAGCTCTTTATTCTCTGTTTCTTTAAAGTATAAGTAATTATTCGGATTCCCTTGATTCTGACTAGTTATTAACACTTTGGGTACTCCTGAATTAATGGTAAAGAAAAAAAATTCTTCGATAAATGATTTTGTGCCTCTGCATCCGAATAAACAGCAACTAAAGAGTAACCTAATTCTTCCTCACCACTTTCTGACCAGTACAATACTATTGGTGTGTTAATAATAACCGACTGTTACTTATTATTTAGAACTGAATCAGTGAATTATAGTACGTATAATTTAACATTGTCACTCGGATTGTACTGTTGAGAGAACTAGTCAAGACTTTGCTGATATGATGAATAATTAATATGAAAATTGATTAATATGTGGCTATTTAATATCAAATTAAATGAAAAAACTAGAAAATAGTTTTTAGAGGCGAATTTTAAAATGAACTTAGCCACTTCATAAAATAAAAAAACATCATTGCCCAATTTCATGTATTATTGAAGTTCCTACACAATCAATAAAGGATGAAATGACAATGACGCAAACTGAGAATACCACATTTTTACGCAAAGGCAAACACCTTGATTATGAAGAACGAAATAAAATTGAAGCTTGGAAACAAATCGATCGCCCTTTGTCGAATCGTGCAATCGCAAAATTACTCGGACGTGCCCCTCAAACCATTCATAGCGAAGTAAAAGACGGTACGGTTCGCCAAATCAGGCGCCAAGTCCAAAATGGTAAAACCTACGAATATGAATCGTTTGTTTATTCCGCAGATGCTGGTCAAGCCGCTTACGAAAACGCACGAACAAATTCTCGCAAACAACCGAAATGGGTTTCTTCGCCAAAGTTCATGGCGTATGCCGATCATCAAATGAAGACAGAAAAACAAGCGCCTGATGTCGTTGTTGGTCGTGCAAAGAAACTCGGCTTATTTCCAAATGAGACAATCCCTTGTACCACAACCCTTTACACCTATATTGATCTCGGCTGGCTGGAAACAAAAAATATTGATCTGCATCTCAAGGTTCGACGAAACACCAAGCGATCACAGAGTAGGAAGAATAAAGAAATTCTCGGCGATTTGATCGAAAATCGACCAGATATTGTCGATACTCGTGAACGTTTTGGTGATTGGGAAATTGATACGGTGAACGGACTGTGCGTTGGCAAAGACCAAGCATTGCTTACATTGACCGAACGTAAAACACGTTACGAAATAATCATCAAAATCGATGGAAAAGCAGCTAATCCAGTTGATCGTGCACTGACTGCTTTAAAAGAAGCTGCGGGCAACGATTTCGAAGTGCTTTTCAAAACGATTACTTCAGATAATGGTGCTGAATTCGCTGGTTTAACCACACTTCTTAAAGATATTACGGAAGTTTATTTCACCCATCCCTATTCTTCATGGGAACGAGGGACCAACGAAAATCATAATGGGATGATTCGCCGTTTTATACCGAAAGGAACACGTATGGAAGATGTAGCGTTGACTACCATTCGTCGTGTACAGGATTGGATGAACAATTTGCCGAGAAGAATATTGGGTTACGCCACTCCGCGTGAGTGTTTATTGAACGAGCTATCGGAGCTATCCTTAGCCGCTAGATAACCAACAAAAACTAAATAACCAATGAATTTCAATAAGTGGCTAACTTGCACTTGAAATTTGGGGAATAAAATTGGATATCATTTGATTAAGCATTATCTAAGAATTAAGTGCGCGAAGAAAAAAGCAAAGGGAAGCCAAAGTAAAAAGAAAATGATACAGCGATCAGATTGTTTATTCTTGAGTTTAGAGGAAAAAATTACAAGTATTAATTTTATACTATTTTTATTATGAATAATATCCATGTGATGTGCTTGCAAGTAGTATTATCAATCAGAATATGGTTCATCAAAATAAGTACCTATCCTTTATTAAAGGGGAGCGTCAATAATTTTGTGTAAATGATTCTTCCCTACTGCAGATTGTTTCTAATTCTCAATCAGTTGGCTTAGCATTTGTTCAAGTTCGCCTTCGGCCTGATGAAAGCCTTTATGACTGCGACCTAGGAATTTTTGGTTGTAAGTATCAAAAGACGAGACTAAGAAACGTTCCATCGACTCTTCGTTTTGGAACTGCTCCTTGCGGTGGCTGTATTTCTTGATTTGCTTATTAAAGGATTCAATCAAGTTCGTAGAATAAATACTCTTGCGTATGGCCAAGGGGAAATCATAGAAAGTGAGCAAGTGATCGTTCGAAAGAATCGATTCAACCACTTTTGGATAGCTGGTTTTCCATTTTTTCGCAAAAGCACCACGTGCTTCCAACGCCACCTCTTTAGATGAGGCTTGATACACCATTTTAAAATCATCACAGACTTCCTTACGATTATTGACACGCACTTTGTGACTGATATTACGGGAAACGTGTACACAACAATGTTGAAAACGAGCTTTGGGATAGAACCGACTAATCGCTCCTACCACCCCCTTTAAGCCATCCGTGATGAACAGGAGGACATTTTTCAAACCGCGCTCTTGAAGGTCCAATAAAATTTCCTCCCAAATCGTGATGGATTCAGTCGGTGCAATCGCATAGCTCAATACTTCCTTTGATCCGTCCGGACGAATGCCAACTGCGATATGAATAGCTTCCTTGGCGACGGTTTTCCGCTTTAACGGAATATACGTTGCGTCCATATAAATAGCAGCATAACGGTCATGAAGCTCCCGCCCTTTAAACGCCGTTACCTCTTCTGTAAATGATTTTGTTATATTGGACATGGTTTGGGGCGTGTAGTGATGCCCATACATTTTCTCAATCAAGTCTGCGATTTCCGACATGGTAATACCTTTTCGGAAGAGGTGAATGACGGTCTCCTCTAAGGTATCATTCGTCCGTCTATAAGCAGGAACAGTCTGTTGCTTGAACTCGCCGTTGCGGTCGCGCGGAATCTGGAGATGAAGTTCCCCGTACTCGGTCTTGACCGTAGGGTCATAGGAGCCGTTACGAGAATTACCCGTGTTAAAACCAATGCGATCATACTTTTCGTAATCTAGGAAAGCCGTTAACTCCGTTTTGAGAAGCGTATTGACTGCTTTCTCCAAATGGACACGGAATAATTCATTTAAATCGCCTTTGTTCGCTAGAGTCTTTAGAATTTCTGTAGTAAAATCGTTCATAGGGAAGTCCTCTCTTCTGTGAATGTGTTGTGGTAACTCTATTCTACAGAAGGGACTTCCTTTTTTCTATTTACACAAAATATTTTACACTCTCAACAAAAGTATCTTCGATTAATACTTGCTCAAGTTATGTGCAGCTACGAAAAAGTAGGTACCGAGGTACTTTCTTTTTCGCAGCTTTTTTTGGACTTATGAGAAGTACATTCGCTGGAAGAATACGATATAAAACGAGCTTTTTCACTAAAGATATTAATAGAGTGAAAGAAACAAGCTTTTGTTGTCAGTTTTTTCACTTTTCTAAAAATGAAAATAAAAAATTCTGGAAGTGGAGAAGAATTTTGCTTGCTATACTTTGTCTTGTAGAAAAGAGGTGGACAAAATAATGCAAGCTCAAATAAGCGATTTTCCATAACCTTGGTAGGAATGACAAATTAAATAGGAAAGGGAAGTAATAATATGGATAAAAAAAAGTTATCTCTATTCGGTTTTTTTGCCCTGACAGCTTCCATGGTTTTGACTGTTTATGAGTATCCGACCTTTGCAACATCACAATTACATTTGGTTTTCTTTCTTCTTTTGGGAGGTATTTTATGGTTTCTACCAGTTGCTTTATGTGCTGCAGAAATGGCAACAGTTGAAGGATGGAAAGATGGTGGGATTTTCAGTTGGGTTAGTCAAACTTTAGGAGAACGTTTTGGTTTTGCAGCTATTTTTTTCCAATGGTTTCAAATTACAGTAGGTTTTATTACAATGATCTACTTCATACTAGGAGCGCTGTCGTATGTAATTAATTTTCCAGAGCTTAATACAGATCCATTTATCAAGTTTATTGGTGTATTAGTCATTTTCTGGGTACTGACTTTTTCACAGTTGGGCGGGACCAATCGTACCGCTAAAATTGCTAAAGCAGGATTTGTCATTGGAATTGTTATTCCTTCGATCATTCTCTTTGGTTTAGCAGCAGCCTACTTTATCGGCGGTAATCCGATTCAAATGGCTATTAATGCGAAAGCTTTTATTCCTGACTTTTCTCAGCTTTCAACTTTAGTAGTATTTGTATCTTTTATATTGGCTTATATGGGCGTAGAAGCTTCAGCATCACATATTAATGAGCTGGAAAATCCCCAAAGAAACTACCCATTGGCAATGTTTTTACTAGTGATTTTGGCCATCGCCTTAGATGCAATCGGCGGTTTCTCAGTAGCAGCGGTTATTCCACAACATGACTTGTCTCTCAGTGCTGGTGTAATCCAAACATTTGAAATGCTTATTTTACATTTTAACAGTCATTTGCATTGGTTGGTAAAAGTGATTGCTCTCATGATTGCCTTTGGCGTTATGGGTGAAGTTAGTTCTTGGGTAGTTGGTCCATCACGAGGGATGTTTGCAGCTGCTCAGCGAGGTCTGTTACCAGTTTTCTTCCGGAAAACTAATAAACAAGGCGTTCCAGTTCCGTTGATTATGATACAAGGAATTATCGTTACTATTTGGGCAGCAGTCTTAACTTTTGGTGGAGGAGGCAACAATTTATCATTCTTAGTAGCAATCTCCTTAACTGTTGTTATTTATCTCGTAGGATATTTACTATTTTTCCTAGGTTACTTTGTATTAGTTTTTAAGAAAAAAGACTTAAAACGAACTTACAATGTACCAGGAAAAACTGTTGGCAAAACGATTATCGGTGGAATTGGTTTTATTTTATCAGTGTTCGCATTGCTTATCTCTTTTGTACCACCAGCTTCAATTGCAGCTAGTGAGCACCGAACATACCAAATCATACTACTTATTAGCTTTGTAGTGACTGTTCTTTTACCTTTTATCATTTATGAAGTACATGATAAAAGTGCTCACACAACTATTGAGGAACCTACTCACGTGAAAGCTGAAGACGTTAATCCCGCTGTTTATCCAGCTGCTAGAGGAGAGCACCACGTTACAAAAAATGATGAACATATTTTAAAACATTAGGAGGAATTCATTATGTTATACGGAAAAGATAATCAAGAAGAAAAAAGCTATTTGGAACCAATTTTTGGCTCTGCAAGTGAGGATGTTGTCTTGCCTAAATATAAGTTGAACAAAGAATCCATTGAACCACGAATTGCTTATCAATTAGTACAAGACGAGATGTTGGATGAAGGAAATGCGCGATTAAACTTAGCTACTTTTTGTCAAACGTATATGGAACCTGAAGCAGTGAAATTGATGACCCAAACGTTAGAAAAAAATGCAATTGATAAATCAGAATACCCACGAACAACGGAAATTGAAAACCGCTGTGTAAATATGATTGCTGATTTATGGCATGCTCCAAATAATGAAAAATTCATGGGAACTTCAACGATCGGCTCTTCAGAAGCCTGCATGCTGGGTGGTATGGCCATGAAATTTGCTTGGCGTAAACGTGCTGAAAAATTAGGTCTTGATATTCAAGCAAAAAAACCTAACCTGGTGATCTCTTCTGGTTACCAAGTTTGTTGGGAAAAATTCTGTGTATATTGGGATGTGGAACTGAGAGAAGTCCCAATGGATGAAAAACATATGTCAATTAATCTAGATACTGTCATGGATTATGTGGATGAGTACACAATTGGTATTGTAGGTATTATGGGTATTACTTACACTGGTCGTTATGATGATATCAAGGGTCTGAATGATTTAGTTGAAGCTCACAATAAACAAACTGACTATAAAGTATACATTCATGTTGACGCTGCATCGGGTGGCTTTTATGCACCATTTACTGAACCTGATCTAGTTTGGGATTTTCAATTGAAAAATGTTATCTCAATTAATTCTTCAGGTCACAAATATGGTTTGGTATATCCAGGTGTGGGTTGGGTCTTATGGCGTGACCAACAATACTTACCAGAAGAATTAGTATTTAAAGTTAGTTACTTAGGTGGAGAAATGCCAACTATGGCTATCAACTTCTCTCATAGTGCAGCACAACTAATTGGTCAATACTACAACTTTGTACGCTATGGCTTTGATGGTTATCGTGATATTCACCAAAGAACTCATGATGTTGCTGTTTATTTAGCCAAAGAGATCGAAAAAACTGGTATTTTTGAAATCATTAATGATGGATCAGAATTGCCACTTGTGTGCTATAAGCTGAAAGAAGATCCCAATCGCGAATGGACACTATATGATTTATCTGATCGTCTGTTAATGAAGGGATGGCAAGTCCCAGCCTACCCATTACCTAAAGACTTGGATCAATTAATTATTCAACGCTTAGTTGTTCGAGCAGACTTTGGAATGAACATGGCTGGTGATTATGTACAAGATATGAACCAAGCAATTGAAGAGTTGAATAAAGCTCATATTGTTTATCATAAAAAACAGGATGTGAAAACGTACGGCTTTACTCACTAAAATTCTTCAGAGAAATATAAAAGAAGTTAATTAACTAATAAAAGGAGTTGTGATTACCACACAGCTCCTTAAATCTATTTGAATAAATATATGATATTCATTTGTTACACTCTCAATCTTAGCTGTTGTTCTATTCATCATTACTCTTATTGTAAGTAGTTCAGTCAAATTTGCTTTTTCAATTGATCGATAACAGTATGAATTGTTTGAAAAGTAATCGGATATATAATTGTTTTCTCACTACCTAAGCCTTCTTGGTATAAAGAACTATCGCAAAGTATAATCCGCTGAGTACAAAAGAAAGTGTCGTCTACTATTTCTCTAAGTTGTTTACAAATGATATTACTAATAGAAAAGTGTTCTCCCAAAATGTCTTCTAACTGTTGTCGATAGTATAAATACCTAAAGTCTGACGGAGCTACTATGAATACTTCAATTGGAGATTTCCGTTTATGCTCATTTAAAAGACTTAAACTAATGGTTAGTTTACGAATAGAATTCTCATTCCAACGCAGAAATAAATTGTTTTGTTTTCGCCATTGTTCAAGAATTTCATGAACTTCTAAGTACAAAGCGCGTTGCTCTTCATTTAACAAGTAAGTCTTATCAGGTTGAAATATCCGAATATCAGCGCTGCTTGCTTTAAAATATCATTTTCCATTTCTAATTGCTGGTTTCTTTTACGTAGTTCTAACAATTCTTTTTGTTCAGGCGTAAGATTATCTTTTTCTTTGAATGAACCACTCGTTTTAGATTGCTTTACCCATTTGTCAAATGCTGAAGCCGTTAGTTCATATTCTCGAATGATTTCTACACGTGGCTTTCCAGCTAAGTAAAGATTGACGATTTGTTGCTTGAATTCTTGTGAAAAAGTTCTTCGTGTTCTCTTAGACATAAAAATTCCTCCTGGTATATTTTCTTCTAGTCTACACACCTTAATTTTTCTGTCTAGTTAATTGTAGCCTATCCATAGTTAATTGTAGCCTATCCAAACTTTTGTTAAATAAGAGTGAGATAGGTAATAGAGATCAATATATTAGAGCTAAAGGGCAAGAAATAATTGATTCATTAGGTGAAATGAGGTCATACAATTATTTGTATGTAACACATAGAGCTGATGGAATGGTCATTACTGTGGGGAAATCTTCTTCTAATGATATTTTTTTAGATGGAGATCTTTTTTATCAACTCAATACAAATCACTTGTCTGGCACTGAAAATATAATTTTAAGGACGGAATATGGCAATGAAATATTTGCAAAATATGATGAGATTTTAAAAAATTATTTGGACTGGGCTTGGATAATTCCGGTTGAGTCAGGAGATGCTAAGAAACTGGAGAGATTATTGGGCGATGAACTAATTAATAAAAAAGTACCAATTTTAAATTATTATTCCCATAGACAATAAAAGGCTATTTTTCATGATAATACTAGTTATAACTGTAAAAATGGAAGAAAATCTGGGAAAGAAGTTTTTAAATAAGTGTATTGTTCGATTTTAATAATTAATAAGCAATACCATCCGTCTGTGTTGCGCAACATCGTACTACAATGAATATTTTTTCACAAAAAGAAAATCATCCATCGAATGAATGGAAGGTTTTAGTATACACGAGGTTAATGCCCCCTCTTTTATAATCAGAGGAGTGAGGTTTTTTCTATGAATGTTTCTATTTTCTTATTGCTAGTCTAGTTTCTCTTACGATAAAATTGGGATTCTATTCCAGTTTTTATTGATTTGCTGATAGAATAACTTGAATGGTGGATATAAACATGATAAATAAGAGAAGAATAACAAAACGAGGTTGTGAAAAGATTCTCAAATGAGTATAATAGAAAGAAAAAGGAGGAAGAATCAATGAAAATAGCAATTGCAGGCGCTGGCGCAATGGGAAGTCGCTTTGGGTTGATGCTTCACCAAAGTGGGAACGAAGTATTATTAATCGATGGCTGGGCAGAACATGTCCAACAAATCAAAGAACATGGATTACAAGCAAATTTTAATGGTAAAGAGGTAGAAGCAAAACTACCAATCGTTCTTCAATCCGAAGTAGAAAAAGAAGATCAAGTTGATCTGATTATTCTATTTACCAAAGCGATGCAGCTGGAAAAAATGCTGCAGGATATCCAATCATTAATCAAAAAAGATACAGAGGTCTTATGTCTATTAAATGGTATCGGGCATGAAGATATTATTGAGAAATTTGTACCAATGGAAAATATCTATATTGGAAATACCATGTGGACGGCAGGTCTTGAAGGTCCTGGTCAGGTCAAATTATTTGGAAGTGGTTCAGTAGAATTACAAAATTTAGGTGATGGAAAAGAAGCAGCTGCAAAAAAATTAGCAGACAAATTGTCTGAATCAGGATTAAATGCTCATTTTTCTGACAATATTCACTATTCTATTTATCGCAAAGCATGTGTGAACGGAACAATGAACGGACTATGCACAATCTTAGACGTTAATATGGCTGAGCTAGGAAAAACATCGACTGCTCATAAAATGGTGGCGACGATTGTCAATGAGTTTGCCAAAGTAGCAGCAGTAGAGAAGATTGAACTAGATGTCCCAGAAGTCATTGCACATTGTGAATCTTGTTTTGACCCGGAAACAATTGGGTTACATTATCCTTCAATGTATCAAGACTTGATTAAGAACCATCGATTAACAGAAATCGATTATATCAATGGCGCAATTTCTAGAAAAGGGAAGAAATATGGTGTTGCGACGCCTTATTGTGATTTCTTGACTGAGCTTGTCCATGCAAAAGAAGATAGTTTGAACGTAAAATAAAGGAGAGATTGAATGGAAACTTCACAAAAAATATCACCGAAAATTTTTCTGAATAAAGTCCTCGCTGGTACAGCAACAGGAATCATTATTGGATTGATTCCTAATGCAGTATTAGGTGCCATTTTAAAATATTTTAGTGCGTATCCCTTTGCGGTAACGATCGCACAGTTAGCAGTTATTTTTCAACTAGCAACACCTTTGATCATTGGTGGTTTGATTGCCTTACAATTTGGATTTGATCCGATGAGAATGATGGTTGTAGCCGGAGCTTCTTTTGTTGGTTCTGGTGTAGTCAAATTCACACCTGATTTGGGTGAAACGGGTGTTTACGTTGGTGCTGGTACAGGCGATATTATTAATACGATGCTGACAGCATCGATTGCTGTCGGGCTGATTTTACTGATTGGAAATAGTTTTGGGTCAGTGTCGATTGTGTTAACACCGATTGTTGTAGGTGTAGGTGCAGGTTTACTTGGTTTTTATTTATTCCCTTTTGTAACAGCAATTACTTCTGCAATTGGATCATTGATTAATAACTTCACTACCTTACAACCGCTGTTAATGTCTATCTTGATTGGTTGTTCCTTTGCCTTTTTGATTATCTCTCCTATTTCAACAGTAGCAATCGGAATGGCAATCCAACTAGATGGTGTTTCTGCTGGTGCGGCTGCGATGGGCGTAGCTGCAACCACTTTTGTTTTAGTAGTGAACTCTTGGAAGGTTAATAAGTCAGGTGTGACAATTGCGATTGCTTTAGGCGCTATGAAGATGATGATGCCTAATCTATTTAGAAAACCTGTGATTCTTATTCCTTGTTTAGTTAGTGCAGTGATTACAGCTATTCCTGTCGCTCTATTTTCTATTTCAGGTACGCCTGCTTCTGCTGGTTTCGGCGTGGTCGGACTTGTTGGTCCGTTGGCTTCTTTAGATGCAGGGCTAAATGGCTTTCTTGTTGTTCTTTGTTGGTTAGTCATCCCTGTTTTTGCGGCACTAATTACTCAATTTTTATGCGAGAAAGTATTTAAACTGTATGATCGAGAAGAAGTCTTCAAATTTTTAGGCTAGTAGATTTTACTAAGAAATTTTCAATCAATGGATGCGTAAGTGAGATGTCAACAACATCTGACTTACGTTTTTTTGCCTTTTTGAGTAGGAGATTGATGCTGACAACTGAACTCTTCAGTGCCATTCGATTTTTTAAAATGTAGAAGAAACTCACCTTTATGTTATTGATTGTTCAAAAGGCAACTAGAATAAAAATATGTGTTAAAATGTGAAAAAATTTGATTGTTGGATGTATCGAATAATCACTAAAAAGTAGGGGAAGAAAATGATTTTTTTGCAAAAATATGGTTTTTATTTTTTATTATTAGGTGTGATTAGTGATTTATCGACACCGTATATCCTTGGCCTTTTTTATCCCAAACTGAATCAAATGACTACCGTAATTAGTGTGTTTGGTGACGTAGATAGTCCAGTCAGACGTGCTTTCTTGGTCTGGTCAGTTGTATCTGGACTTTTTTTTGTTCTTTCGTTGCCTGCGTTGTATCACCTATTTGTTGGAACATCAAAAACACTTGCAATACTTGCTGTTGCAACAGTTGGTTTATATGGGATAGGTGATTGTATTTTTACTGGGTTATTCAGTATCAATACGAATGAAAGTTCTTGGAATCTATCGACTTGGATCCATAATATAGGTTCTGGGCTAGGCTATGCAGGCTTTCTACTTTTCCCATTGTTACTTGTTCTGCTTTATCGTCAAAGTGGTCATGGTACGCTTAGCCATTTTTATCTTGTTTTAACAGTTATTAGTTTACTAATTGCAGGTCTTTACGGATTAGCACGGATTCCGTCGATTAGTCAGTTTGCCTTCTTTAAGCAATTGGGCTTCTTTCAACGATTAAGTTTTTTCTTTAACTATTTGGGTTCTATGATATTTGGTGTCCTTACTCGCCTTGAGTAACAACACCAAATATCATAGAACCCTTCTTTTTTTGTATAGATAAACTGCTTCTATCACTGATCATCGATGTTGTCTAACTGATGTCGCCGAATGCAAGCATTACCTTTGTCAGATTAAAAAATACTCGTTACACTTAATATAGAACGACGAAAGAAAGGATGATCTCAATGAAAAAAATGTACGAAACAGCAATGATCAATCGTGGAGGCCGTGATGGCGAGGTTGAGGCACCAAACGGAAGTATGCACATGAAGATCGACCGCCCAGGAATCCATAGTGAAGGGACAAATCCGGAACAACTTTTTGCGGCTGGATACGCATCTTGCTTCAACGGCGCGGTTCAACACATGCTGGAAGAAAATAATCTTGAGTCTGATTCTGAAGTCAAAGCACGGGTATCTTTATTTCAATTAGAAGATGGGGGCTACCAAATCGGGGTTGTTTTAGAAGTTTCTTTGCCAGGACTTGAGAAGGACCAAGCAGAGAAAATCGCAGAAGAAGCCCACGCATTTTGCCCATACTCTAAAGCAACAAGAGGCAATATTGATGTGGAAGTGACTATAGTAGAATAAGGGATTCTTATTGTTACTATAAATGAGATTATGAAAGATCCTATAAAGAAACGCTAGTAAAAGAAACATGTAGTTACGGTAATTAATAGCGGTATATGGACGATTGATCGAATAGAACAAGGAGGCAAAAAAATGACACAGCGGGTAGCAATAATGATTTTAGTGTTGCTGGTCATTGGCCTCCTTGTTTACTATGTCCTAAAGTTTAAGCATTGGAAGCAGCAACGGATACATCAGGATATTGAAAAAAAGTTAAAACGGTATCCTATTGTTCAAGCAGCTTGGGAAAAGGCTGAAGCAAAACAATATAACATTCCTGGATTAACAGAAACAAGAATGGTGGTGCCGGAAACCGGCGAAAATGAGGTTTGTCAATGGATGACGCCGCAAGGGTTGGCTTTTTCTCAAGATTTTGTGTTTATTTCTGCCTACTGCTATGACCATCAGCATCATTCTATTATTCATGTACTGGATAGAGAAACAGGACAGCCGATCAAACTGCTGATTTTACCTAAACGGCCACATGTAGGGGGCTTAGTATATGATACAAAACGGGAACTTTTATGGTTGACAATCACAGGATCTGCTACTGGACGAGTAGCCGCTTTACGTTTGATCGATATCTTAGCAGATACATCTGAAGAGACGGGACAGCCAATCGCTTATTGGCTGACAACTGATCTCTCAGAGATTCCACAAGCATCGTATTTGACTCAAAACAATGATCAACTGGTATCTGGCAACTTCACACTAAAAGGTGAAGGACAGTTGACTTTCTATCTATTGCCGACGATAGCTGAAATGAAAACAGCAATTCGCCGCAAAGACAAAATCCAACCAACCGTGACAATGAGCAGAAAAACATCTGATAAGATTCAAGGTGTGGCTTTTTATGGCCATTATCTCTTAGCCAGTCGTTCTTATGGTCCTTATACCTCGGAACTCTTAGTGTCCGAGCGGGACTCTCCTAGCCGGATCCTAAAACGAATCAAATTTCCACCGTATTTGGAACAAATCGTTGTTGTAGAAGATCGTCTAGCAGTATTGTTTGAAAGTGGCGCCGCAGCGTATCGCGAGAAAGCCAATCCTGTGTTAGCCAATGTTTTATTACTAGACTTAGCAACGTTGCTTCATGCAAATAAGCGTCCCAAAAAGATTGCTGCAACTAAAAAATAGTCGGACAACTCAAGATGATCACTGTTGTTCATAAAGAACGACAAGAAAAATCATCTAGCGATGTTCGACTATGGGTTTATTTAGGAAGTATTTCTACTAAGATTCAATATGGCTATACAGATTCGGCGAAAAAACAAGGCAATGTTAAGTTTTTGAGAATCACAGATATACAAGAGGGACGTGTAAATTGGTTCAGTGTGCCTTACTGTGATATTAGTAATTCTAAACTAGTTGATTTAAGATTGGAAGAAAATGACATTTTGATAGCAAGGACAGGAGGAACTATGGGAAAAAGTTTCTTGGTTAAGGAAATAAGTGAGGAATCTGTTTTTGCTTCTTACTTGATTCGAATTAGGTTAGTTGAGAAATTATTATCAGAATACGTAGACTGCTTCTTAGACTCGCCATTATATTGGAAGTTATTAGAAAAAATTTCTTACGGAACTGGGCAACCAAATGTAAATGGTACAAATTTATCTAAACTACTTATACCATTACCACCTTTAGAAGAACAACAACGCATGACTACTAAAATAGAAATGATAAGAAGATCTATTCGTAGAATCAATTTTGAGTAAATATAACGGACCTAGCATCCATTTTATACCAGATGATGCTAGATCTATTATCTATATTTTATGGAATTTAATTGATTTGTTCTAGTGTTTTAATATTATTACGACAGTAAAAAAATAGTTTGATTCTTCTAACATGAATGACCATCTAGAAGTGGAAATGTATAAAAGATTTATTTTATGAAGTTTTCCTAATATCATTCACTCATGATACGCAGCTCCGTATCATAAGTGATGATATTTTTGTAATGTGTTCGGGCATGCTCTCTACTTACTAGTAGGTCAAGTGATTGATCATTAAATAGTAGAAATAGCATGTCCAAGGAGACATTCCACAAAATTATTAACATACATTAAATAAATTGAGCTGTTGCATAATAGACATAAGGATGTGTTCTTTTCTATATTTTGAAAAGCTGTCAGGGCGAAGTTTAAATATCACAAAAATTAATTGGAAAAGATAAACAACTGGAACTTGCTAGCGTTGCAAGTTGAATAAAAAAACAACCAAGATTAGATTGTAGGAACTTGTAGAAGATCATAATTTGAAGTTAACAAAAGAATTCCACGACACCTCTACTCTGTTAAGTACAGGAAACAGAGAGTTAAGGGCAAGAAAAATAGGCGAGGATACCGGGTTGAAAGGCCGATTGGAGAACATAAGTTAATAGTAAATAAAAAGACGAAGAAATCGCGTCAAGTGGATTCTTCGTCTTTTTATTGATGAGATTGTTGTGACAACGTGCTTATTTTATTAGAAGATATCTTTTTCTGATTTTTCTAATGCTAAAGCTAAACACCCAATGATTCCAGCATCATCTCCTAATTTTGGAGGTAATACATAGTTTTCGAATGCTGGGTAGTCTACATAGTGATTCATCAAACCAACCAAAGCTTCTTGGACTCGTTCTCTCAGATGTGCTTGTTTCATTACACCTCCGCCAAAGATGATGACATCAGGTGAAAATAGAAGAGTTGTGTTATAGACACATTGAGCGATGTAATAAGCTTCTAATTCCCAAGAAGGATCAGCGGCAGACAACTCTTGACCTTTCATGCCTGTTCTTTGTTCGATTGCAGGTCCAGAAGCCATTCCTTCCAGGCAATCGCTATGATAAGGACAAACACCTTTAAAGGTATCCACAGGGTGTCGGCGCACAAGCATATGTCCCATTTCAGGGTGGCTGAAACCTTCTACAAAAGTGCCATTTTGCAAGGCACCGCCACCAATACCTGTTCCAATCGTGTAGTAAACAATAGTGGAACGCCCTTTTCCATTCCCCGCGACATATTCTCCGTAAGCAGCTGCATTGACATCGGTGGTAAAGACAATCGGTAGTTCTTTTAAATTTTTATTTAAATAACCGATAAAATCAAAATTCTGCCAAGCTTTTTTTGGCGTAGAGGTGATATATCCGTATGTTGCTGAATTGGGATGAATATCAATCGGTCCAAAAGAACCTATTCCAATCGCTGCCAGTTGTTCTTGGTGTTTTTTGAAGAAATCAATAACGTTATTCATCGTTTCTATCGGCGTGGTTGTAGGGATTTGTATTCTTTCAATTACTTCTAAATCTTTCGTACCTACTGCGCAGACAAATTTTGTTCCGCCAGCTTCAATTGCTCCATATAACATAAAACATTTGCTCCTTTGCAGTTAAGTCGTTTTACCTTGAATCAGCTTTACTGGTAAAACGTAATGTGATTCTAGTGGTTTTTCAGCATCTTGGATTCTTTGCAGTAGCAAGTCTACAAGGATGTCGGCAATATCCGTTATTGGTTGAGCGATAGTAGACAGATGCGGAAAATAATTCTGGATAAATTTTGTTCCGTCATATCCAATGATTTTCAATTGCTCAGGGATGCGGATATCGAGATCTTGACACAGATTGTATGCCAATACAGCTGTAAGATCATCTGTGCAAAAAATACTGTCAATCTCTTCATTTTGCAAAATCCGTTTAATTTCTAAATTTTTTAAAGCAGTGGAACGAGCAGTTGAATGGAATTGAAAAATCTGTGGTTCTAGCTGCTGCTCATCCATAAATTTCAAATAGCCGTTCATTCGGTCATTTGTGGGGGAGTTGGATTCTTGCGAGCCCGTCAAAATAGCGATTTTACGAGCTCCTTTTAGATAGAGATTTTCTGTCGCGAGATAACCGCCTCGGAAATTATCACTGCTGACGATTGGTGTTCCGTCTGCCAGATAGCGGTCAAAAGAGACGATTGGCAACTCAATATTTTCGTACTCCTGTATCCCGAGATTATGAGCGCCGGCGATGATGCCGTCCACTTTATTTGCTGCTAACATGTTGAGATAATTTCGTTCTTTTTCTTTATTATTAGCACTGTCACATAAGATCGAACGATAGCCTAAATCAAATAATTTACTTTCCAACTGTTCGACTAATTCGCCAAAAAACGGATTAGCAACTGTTGGGAAAATCAAGCCGATCAATTGAGTGTTTTTTCCTTGAAGTGAACGGGCTAACGAATTCGGCTGATAATTGAGTTCTTTCATTGCTTGATTCACTTTATCGATTGTTTTTTGACTTAAAGAACCATAATTATTTATCACTCTCGAGACAGTAGTAGGAGAGACTCCTGCTTTTTTTGCCACATCTGTCAATTTAACAGCCATTTTCTTCATCCTTTATTTGTTCATATTCCGCAGATGCCATAATTTCCCTTTAAATTCCCTGTCACTTTTTATATACAAGCCCGTTTGATCATCTGTCGGAAAGACACGGGCAGTCGCTGTTTGCTGTCCATCATTTACAAACACCTCTACAACGGAACAATCAACAAATATTTGTAATTTCAGCGGTTTCTTTTCAATTGAGAATTCACGTACAGTTCCAAAATTTTCAGCGAAAGATTTGCCGGCATGGCTGCGATCCATACTCATTTTACCATGTATCGTATCAAAGGATAGTGTTAAACCGTGTTTTTGTTGTTCATCTGCAAACAATAAAATAGTACCTTTCTGTGAGTAATCGAATTCTAACTGGAGTTCATATTGATTTATTTCCGCGTCAATAGTGGTTTCCAAACCGCTAAAGTGATAAGGTTTTCCTTTTCGCAACTGCGCTGTTTCTTTCACCGGTCGTTGATAGAGCTGCTCTTTTTCAATAGTAAGTTCTTTTACGATGCTCAAGCAGTGTGCCCATCCTTCTTCGTCAGTTGGATAGCTGATTTCAGGCAACCCAATCCAACTGATTGCCAAGGTTCGTCCATTTCCATCACTGAAACAATGCGTCGCGTAAATGTCAAATCCTTCATCTATATTTTTTATGTGAGTAGGGTCGGAAAGCTCATTTTTTTCAAAATCAAATGTTTGACCGATCACGTAAGTATTCGGGTAAATATTACTGTATGAGTGGATCTCGTGAGATAAACCTTGTGGGCAGAAGACCAGTAGTGCTTTGCCGTTCACAAATAATAGATTTGGACACTCGATCATAAAACCCATTTCTTCCTCTGTAAAACCCAAAGTTCCTAAAAACTGCCAATTTTGAAGATCTTTACTGTAATAAGTTAGGATACTTCCTTGTTTTTGTTCAGTTTGTGCTCCGACAATGAGCAAGTAACCGTCATCATAAGCAATCAGCTGAGGATCACGGATTTCTTGTGTATATCCCGGAGGTGGGGAGCTGATCAAAGGAGTCGGTATCTTAGTGATATTACCATTTTTGTCCATCCATGCCCCTAACTGGAAGGAATGACGTCCCCAATTCGAATCACGCACATTTCCGGTATATGCAAGGAACAGTTGATTATCAATCGGCAAAGCTGAACCTGAGTACACACCGTGACTGTCAAATGAATTATCCGGAATCAGTTTGAGGCCATCGTTTTTCCAATCTATCAGATTAACTGAGGAGAGATGGTACCAAGATTTCAGACCATGAACAGACCCCATCGGATATGCTTGATAAAATAGCTGCCATTTCCCGTCGAAATAGGAAAAACCATTCGGATCGTTCAATAAACCAGTAACTGGTTGTATATGGTAGCCTAAGCGCCAATGGGAAGAATTGATTTTTTTCTCTAAGGAATGCAAATGTTCTTCAGACCATTCTTTATATGGACGATAACGATCCGTTCGTGACCAATTTTCTTTAAGTTTCATGACAAACTCCTTGTAAACGTATTCTTGACGTTATAATATATTTTTCCTGATGAAATGTCAAACGAATATCAAAATAAAGTAGCTTATAAATGCTATTTTTTATATATAAAAAATTATTTTATTTAAGATTTGATAATCGATTGACAATTGTTTTAAATCATGGCATATTGTGCTTAAGAAAAATTTATAGTTACTGCTTCAATAATTTTGGATTAGGAGGAAATGAAATGGATTACAAAAAAGTAGCTGAAGAAATCAGCAAAGCGCTTGGAGAAGACAATGTACAAGCAGCTGCTCATTGTGCAACACGTTTACGGCTTGTCTTAAAAGATTCAGACAAAGTAGACCAGAAGGCTCTGGATGATAATGAAAGTGTGAAAGGAACTTTTGAAGCAAATGATCAATTTCAGATCATTATCGGAGCAGGTGATGTGAATAACGTATATGATGAATTCGTTAAGATCACCGGCGTAAAGGAAGCTTCAACTGACGTTTTGAAAGCGGTAGCATCGAATAAGAAGAATAATCCTGTCATGTCCTTTATCAAGGTATTGTCAGATATCTTCGTTCCGATTGTCCCTGCATTGGTTGCGGGTGGACTGTTGATGGCTCTGAATAATGTTTTGACGGCACAGGATTTGTTTGGTCCTCAGTCAGTGGTTGAGTTGTATCCATCAGTGAAAGATTTTGCTGGCATCATTAATTTACTTGCTTCAGCGCCGTTTGCTTTTTTGCCGATTTTGGTAGGTTTTTCAGCAACTCGACGTTTTGGAGGCAATCCGTATCTTGGAGCAGCAATGGGGATGGCGATGGTCATGCCGGATTTAGTGAATGGATACAGTGTGACGAATGCTATTGCAGAAGGATCGATGCCTTATTGGAATATTTTTGGAATGAATGTGGCACAAGCCGGTTATCAAGGATCTGTTCTTCCAGTCCTTGCAGTTTCTTGGATTTTAGCTACTTTAGAAAAATTCTTCCATAAACGGTTGGCTAATGCTTTCGACTACACATTTACTCCAATGCTAGCTATTATTATTACTGGTTTTTTAACTTTTACAGTAGTAGGGCCGGTGATGCGTACTGTCGGAGACGGCTTAGCTGATGGATTAAGCTGGTTATACAGTACTACTGGAGCTTTCGGCTTAGGTGTCTTTGGTCTCTTCTATTCGCCGATAGTCATTACCGGATTACATCAAAGCTTTCCAGCAATCGAGACTACTTTACTAGCAGATGTTGCCAGAACGGGCGGCTCTTTTATCTTTCCAGTTGCCTCAATGGCAAATGTAGCGCAAGGAGCGGCTGCTTTGGCGATTATGCTGCTGACAAAAAATAAAAAGCAAAAGAGTCTAGCTACCACTGCAGGTGTTTCCGCTATGTTGGGGATTACTGAGCCAGCGATATTCGGTGTGAATTTGAAACTGAAATTTCCGTTTATTTGTGGAATGATTGCTGCAGGAATTGCTTCATTCTTTATCGGCTTGTTCCACGTATTAGCAGTTGCGATGGGACCGGCAAGCATCATTGGTTTTATTTCCATTGCACCTCGTTCGATTCCTTCATTCATGATCGGAATTGTTATCAGTATAATGATCGGTTTTTTAAGCACTTACTTCTATGGAAAAAAACATATGGAACTTCTAGCAGATGGTGAATCAAAAGGAACAGAAGCAGCTGAGTCAATCAGTTCAGCTCCTAAAACGACTAGGAAACCGCAAGATGAAGTTTTAGCTGCATCAGTCAGCGGGAAGATTCTCCCTTTAACGAAGGTAAAAGATCCAGTTTTTTCCACTGAAATGATGGGAAGAGGTATAGCAGTCAAACCAGATGACGGGGTAGTCCATGCTCCAGCAGATGGTATATTGACAGTTGTCCACGAATCTAAACATGCATATGGCTTGAAAACAGAGAAAGGAGCGGAAGTACTGATCCATATCGGTATTGATACAGTGAATCTAAAAGGGGCCGGATTCACGACACAGCGACAATATGGTGAATTAGTGAAAAAAGGGGATATTCTCGGTACATTTGATCGTAAATTGCTTAAAGAAGAAGGGTACGACGATACAATTATGGAAATTGTCACTAATTCCTCTGCATATGCTAATGTAAAAATTCTTGAAAAAAACACGGTCAAAAGTGGTGAAGATATTCTGATAGTGAGTGAAACAGATGAAAAATAAATGGTGGAAAAATGCAGTAATCTATCAAATCTATCCTCGAAGTTTTCAAGATACAAATGGAGATGGCATTGGAGATATTCCTGGTATTCTTTCAAGGTTAGATTATCTATAAAAACTGGGAATCAATGCGATATGGTTAAGCCCGGTTTATGAATCACCTAATGATGATAATGGCTATGATATCAGTGACTACAGAAAAATAGGCGCAGAATATGGAACGATGGCAGATATGGATTTACTGATAAAAGAAGCACGACAAAGGGGAATAAGAGTCATCATGGATCTTGTTATCAATCATACGTCAGACAGACATCCATGGTTTCAATCGGCAAAAAAAGTGTTACCAGTCCCTATCACGACTATTATGTTTGGCGTAAAGAACCGAATGGATTAGAGTCGAACTTCGGCGGTTCAGCATGGACCTATGTGCCCGAAGTGAATCAATATTATCTGCACTTGCATTCGAAAAAGCAGCCGGAACAATCTATTACTAAAAATGGTCCTCTTTTACATGATTTATTGCAAGAAATGTACCAAAAAACATTTGGTCATTATGATGTAGTGACAGTGGGAGAGACTTGGGGGGCAACGCCCAAGATTGCGCAGCTGTATTCAAAAGAAGAACGCAAAGAATTATCAATGGTCTTTCAATTCGAGCATATTAATCTAGACAAACAGAATGGCAAACGAAAATGGGATCTAAAGGATTTAGATCCACAGGAATTACATCGGACTTTTTCTAAATGGCAGATTGAATTAGATGGTTGTGATTGGAATTCTTTATTTTGGAATAATCATGATCTTCCACGAATCATTTCTCGCTGGGGGACGATCAAGAATATCGAACAATCAGTGGAAAAATGCTAGCGATATACCTCCATTTTATGCAAGGTACACCTTATATCTATCAAGGAGAAGAGATCGGCATGATCAATTATCCAGTAAAGAATATTGATGAGGTAGATGATATTGAAAGCCAAAGAATGTATGCAGAACGTATAAAAAAAAGGCTATTCGAAGGAAGAGTTGATCCAATCAATCAACTCGAAGGGGCGAGATAATGCTCGCCATCCGATGCAATGGAACAATCACAAAAATGGTGGATTTACAGAAGGAACTCCTTGGTTGCCAGTGGGGAATACAGA
Source organism: Enterococcus sp. E5-162 (assembly GCF_035725965.1). Taxonomy (NCBI): domain Bacteria; kingdom Bacillati; phylum Bacillota; class Bacilli; order Lactobacillales; family Enterococcaceae; genus Enterococcus; species Enterococcus sp. E5-162. The sequence continues at coordinate 25,182 of NZ_JAPRFV010000005.1, forward strand.
AGAGATCAATGTAGAAGCAGCATTAGCTGCTCAAAATTCCTTGTTTTATACGTATCAAAAACTGATCGAATTGCGCAAAGAATTACCTGTGATTGTCTATGGAAAATATCAAGTCATTAAGACAGAGAAACCGAATGTTTTAGCATATCTACGCAGTTTAAAAAAACAAAAAATACTAGTTGTAGTTAATTTTTCTAATCAAAAGACTACTTTTCCAATCGGTAAGTATCGTGTCAAACAAGTCTTGATTCAAAATTACAAAAAGAAAATTACTAACAATTTACTCCCATATGAAGCTTTTAGCGCGCCGATCTATTAAGTGTTTTTTTCTATAGATGAATCTTTGTTATGAGGTAGATAGTTCAATGAAACAGTTATTCGATTTGTTTATAGAAAACAATTTAGTCAGCAAAAAGGGGGACAAACTTTTAATTGTCTCCCTTTAATTGTTAGGATGGAATATTATCACTCTTAAACAATAAGTTAAAAAAATACTCATTTACATAAAAAAAGATTATTTAGATGCGATAATATCATAGATAAAGAAACATTCATCATAAGAAACAGTGATCCCAAATTCTGTTTCAATATTTTTGAAGGCCTTTTTTACATGAAAAATTGTTTCATGAGAAGGTCTTGTGTCATCTTCTGATATAATTTTAAGTTCATGACCGTTTATCAATGTACGCTCAATTAAACACGCTGTATGAATCAAAAGTTTTAAAAGAATGGAATGAGTGAATTTTTTGTGGAAAGTACATTCCAATTCTTGGATGAAATCCATTAAGCTTTTTTGGATCTTATTCCCAGCTAATAAGTAGAGATATTTGTCCACTGCTTCAATTCCCATATCAAAAACGATATTTCTTGTGAATGAGTGGCTGCTGCCCTTTTTTGATTGTTGTTCTTCAGTCGTAAGATGACAAAGCATCTTATCTTTGAATAAAAAAATAGAACTACCTAAGGAAGCGTCTCGGCGCTTCCTTTTTCTATATGATCGTTTAATGACTGTAGGAATTCAGTATACCAAAAGAAAACCACCTTTTTGACTAAACTTGATAGTGGTCAATTTTTTATGATGGATAAGTATCTATACTTAGTCTCGTAAGAACGAAAAGGAAAAGAGGGAGAAAGATGAAATTTCAAAAGTGGATCCAAGAGCATCGAAATCATATCACCGCCTTATCAGCTGTGTTGATTATTTTTGGTTTTATCGGAAAATTTACTGGATTTGTCTTGTTCTATAACATTGCTCTAGCCATAGCTTCTATTATTGCGGTCATACCTATTATGATCTATGCGTATCAGGCAGTAAAAGTCAAAGTTATCTCAATTGATTTACTCGTTACTATTGCTGTGCTTGGTGCCTTTATGATCGGAGAATACAAGGAGTCAGCTATCGTTACATTCTTGTTTTTGTTTGGTAGTTATCTGGAACAAAAAACATTGACCAAAACGCGGGAATCAATCAAGGATTTGACCGAGATGGCCCCATCGACTGCCAGCGTTGTCCAAGAAGATGGAACGACTGAAGAAGTGGAAATCGATGACGTGGAAGAAGGCGATATCGTCTTAGTAAAAACTGGTGGAGCTATTCCTGTGGACGGCCGAGTCATTGACGGGAAAGGGTATGCGGATGAAGCCGCAGTGACGGGTGAATCACGACAAGTCGTCAAAATCAGTGGAGATGACGTATTTTCTGGAACGATTTTAGCAGATGGCTACGTGACGATTAAAGCAACTAAGGTCGGAGATGATACGACCTTTGCCAAAATTATCGAATTAGTAGAAGAAGCACAAGATACCAAATCACATGCGGAAAAATTCATTGATCGATTTTCTCAGTATTATACTCCAACCGTTTTACTTATTGCATTGCTTGTTGGTCTGATCAGTCGTGATTTTCGTTTAGCCATCACTGTTTTGGTTCTTGGTTGTCCTGGCGCTTTAGTCATTGGTGCGCCTGTTTCGAATGTAGCAGGAATCGGTAATGGAGCGAAACGGGGCATCTTAGTCAAAGGCGGTGAAGCAATGGATACTTTTTCCAAAATCGATACTTTTGTCTTTGATAAAACCGGTACATTGACCAAAGGAACTACTGCTGTATCCACTATCAAGAACTATACAGAGGATGAAGGGGACAGCTTAGCTTTAGTGGCTCGATTAGAAACGTTATCCGATCATCCTCTGGGGCGCGCCGTGATCCATTATGCTCAGGAGAAAGTCCTTGATTTTCAACAATTAGCAGTCAAAGATAATCAGACGATCAAGGGACAAGGAATCACAGCTGAGATTGATGGTCATGCAGTTTGTGCGGGCAACACCAAATTGATTGCCGCTCACAAACTTTCTCTTACACCAAAGCAAGTACAAGATTTACATCAATTACAACAAACAGGCAGCTCAGTCATTATTGTAGCAATCGACAAAAAAATCACTCAAATCATTGGTGTGTCAGATGTGATTCGACCAGAAGTCGCTGAACAATTAGCTAAGTTGAAACAAGCAGGAGCAAAACATTTAGTGATGCTGACAGGTGATAATCAGATGACTGCTGATTATGTTGCTGATATGTTAGGCATTGATGAAGTCCATGCTGAATTATTACCAGACGAAAAGGTTCAATTTGTGAAAAAATACCAAGAAGAAGGATTGCGCGTTGCTTTCATTGGAGATGGAATCAATGATTCTCCATCTTTGGCTGCGGCTGATATCGGGATTGCTATGGGATCAGGAACGGATGTCGCTATCGAAACGAGTGACGTTGTCTTGATGCAATCTAGTTTTGGATCGTTGGTTCATGCCTACCGTTTGGCTAAGAAAACTGTTTTGAATACCCGTGAAAATGTAGTGATTGCCATTGGTGTCGTCTCATTTTTACTCATCGGCTTATTTGCCGGATTTATTTACATGGCTAGTGGGATGTTCGTTCACGAAGCTAGTATCTTGATCGTTATCTTTAACGCAATGCGTTTATTGTATTTTGGACACGAAAGCAAAGAAAAAAATCGTAAAACTTGATAAGAATCAATTTTTTTATGGAAGCTGTAATCTAGAATAAGACTATCAAGAAAAAGGAAGGAAGAACTACGATGAAAAAAATGATTATGCAATTAGATACACTAACTTGTCCAAGCTGTATGCAAAAAATCGAACATGCGGTTTCTCAACAGCCTGGGGTAAGCAATACGAAAGTTTTGTTTAATGCGAGCAAAATCAAAGCAAACTTTGATCCAGATGAAGTCCACCCTGAACAATTAGCTGCAGTTGTGGAAAAATTAGGTTATGAAGTCCAATCAACAAAAGTAAAAGAGGCGTAAATCAATGAATATAGTGGAAGAAAAATTTGCTCAAGAAACAAAACAAGCAGATATCGACCATCATAAACCAACTGCTGGCGCCATGGTGGGACATGTATTAGCAAATTTTAAATTAGAAGAAATGAAATTGATCCAAGCACAATTGTATGTTTTGGGTACATCTTCGCAAGAATTAAGTACCCTTTTTTCGGAATATGCTGATCAAGAAGCGAGATGGTTCAATAAAATCTCTCATGAGTTAGTGATTGAGAATGAAATCGTTCCGTCTACTTTAGAAGAAGTCATGCGTTATGGAAAAATTTACGAACATGGTCAAAACAAATATTTACCAGCCTCAACAATGTTAGAAAACTTTGCAAAAGATTTCGATTTCCAAAATGTCTTTATCACACGGGCAATCAAGTTAGCTGAAAAAGAAGAAAAGTATGGCTTGCAACAATTGCTTGTTGAACTTTTAAGTTTCAATAAAGAAATCATCTACCAAGTACAAAGACTCCAAGGAAAAACTCTCCGACAAGATTTGGATGAAGAAGACGATGATGACTAAAAGTCTATGTTTCTTCAAATACAAATATAAAGTGTGAGAAAAACAGGAAAAAAACACAACGTTTTGTCTTAAAAATAAAATAAAAAGAAGCACCCGCTGATGTTGTCTATAAGACATCAGCGGGTGCTTCTTAGTTTTTAAATGGTTTAAAAGATGGATGAGAAAATACAAAAAATCAATAAAATCACATTGCTTATTTGATAGAATAAAGAAGTGGGGGAGTAATCGAAAGGAGTTTTTTTAATTGAAAAAGAGGATTTTATTAACAATGGGCCTAGCTTTTTTGTTAGCTGGTTGTACCAACGGGAATGAACCAAGAAAAGAATCAACAAAAGAAACAATTGCAACTATTACAACAACTAGCACAGAGAGCAAGTCAACTGCAACAAGTACAGAAACAGCAGATACCTCTACTTCGTCAGAGTCTTCCAAAACGACTGAAACGACTCAAACATCTACTTCAAGTTCTTCTTTAGAGGCTTCATCTTCCTCTTCAGAAAGCAGCGAACAAGTTGAACAAACACTGTGGAATGCAGACAAAGCCGCACAATTAGAGGCATTTATGACCACATGGGGCCAAACAATGGGGCAACAATATAAAAGTTATACGAATCAAATGAGTGTGGACTTATATGGTCTTAAAGTCCCTCAAGCTATTTTGAATGGGGAGTGGAAGATGGCTATTGGTGGAGTGCCTGCTTCTGCAGAATGGTCAGAAAGTGGGACAGGTCAAGCAGATTATCAAATTACAGCCGTCTATTCCGATGCAGAGACAGAACCATATCTGAAAAAGCACGTCTATCTATTCGGGTTTCAGCAAAATCAGCCAAAAGTATTGGTGACACAACAAAATCAGGGGAATCCCGATAATTATCTTTACTTCAACGAGACAGCGAATAATGAATTGAAAAATGGCTTTAATCAAATCGTTTATGGGTAAGTAAATTAGTGAGAGAAAGAAGAGACTCAGTGGAAAATATTAATTGATTGCTATGTCTAAGAATTAAGATGAAGGATGAAACTTCCAGTTTCATCCTTCATCTTAATTACGTTTTACTTGGATAACTTTAATAATAACGATAAATAGTTTTCTCTCGACTTCTTTAGAGATTGAATAAACCCTCCAATACTAAAACTGAATGTTGCAAGAGCATGAATTGCCAATTGTATTGTTAGAATTTTTAGAAAATTGCACCTTTAGTTTCTTTAGATAAAATGATACAATGATTGTTAAAATTGTGAAAGGGTGGTCATTTGTTAGAGAAGTTTTTGGATATGTCGTTAGTTCAACGTATTGTTGTTGGTATTTTAGTCGGAATATTGTTGGGTATCTTTTTCCCCACATGGACATTTATTTCAATATTGGGGACGTTGTTTGTCAGTTGCTTGAAAGCAATTGCGCCTCTTTTAGTTTTTTTCTTGACGATGGCTTCAATTGCCAAACATAAAATAGGAAATAAGACATTTGTGAAGCCTATTTTAGTCTTATATTTAGTAGGAACATTGCTTTCGGCACTTGTAGCAGTGATTATAAGTTCAATTTTTACTGTTCCTATTACTTTACAAGAAACAGTATCTGAACAAGCACCGCAAAATTTGGAAAGTGTTTTATCTACGATGTTGACAAATGTCACACAAAATCCTGTTCAATCGCTTATTGATGCGAATTATCTTGGTGTCTTATTCTGGGCTGTGTTGTTAGGTCTAGCTTTTCGATCACGTTCAGAATCGACAAAAGAATTGGTGGATCAAATATCTGTAGCATTATCACAAGTCGTACAAGTGATTATTGCATTCGCTCCGATAGGGATTTTAGGATTGGTTTATCAATCGATTGCCACGACTGGAATCGCTGGATTGGCAGAGTATCTGCAGCTTTTACTTGTGTTGATTGGCACGATGCTGTTTGTCGCATTAGTTGTGTACCCGTTCCTCACGTTTTTGTTTATTAAAGAAAACCCCTATCCATTGATTCTCTTTTGTTTGAAAGAAAGCGCGCTTCCAGCTTTCTTTACCCGAAGTTCTGCCGCAAATATTCCGATAAACATGATGCTGGCTGAAAAATTGAAATTGACGAAAGAGTCTTATTCCATATCGATCCCATTAGGTGCTACGATCAATATGGGCGGTGCTGCGATTACCATTTCCGTGATGTCATTGACGGCTGTACATTCCTTAGGGATTGAAGCACCGTTTGTTTTGAAAGTCCTTTTATGTATTTTGTCTGCTTTAGCTGCTTGTGGGGCTTCAGGTGTTGCGGGCGGTTCACTGTTATTGATTCCACTAGCATGTAGTTTGTTTGGTATCTCTAATGATGTTGCGATGCAAATCGTCGGTATCGGATTTATTATCGGTGTTATCCAAGATTCAATGGAAACTGCCTTAAATTCGTCAAGTGATCTGTTGTTTACTGCAATAGGAGAATTAGGCGCGCGTAAAAGAAGTGGAGAAAAAATCAAATTGAAAGATCGATTAGACGGATTAAATGAACATTGAACATTAGATATTTAGGGATGAACCTTAAGACGATTCAAATTTTTAATGAGTTATATAGATGTTCCTGTAGAATAGAGGTTCCTGTTAAATCGAGATAAAGTCGTTTATAATAACAATTAAAAGCATAGGTAATTGTTATTGGAGGCGCATCATGGATTTTTTACGTAAACTTGGTTTTTTCTTTTTACTATTAGGCGTGTTGAGTGATTTTTTGACTCCGTACGTATTAGGATTGTATTATCCTGAATTAGATCAAATGAAGAGTGTGATCAGTGTATTTGGAGAGGTTTTCAGTCCTGTAAGAAAGGCGTTTCTTATTTGGTCAGTGGTTTCAGGGATTTTTTTCATCCTGTCATTGCCTGCGTTGTATGCTGCATTTGCAAGTATATCTCGTGTGTTAGCTACCTTAGTTACAGCATCTATCGGTTTCTATGGTATAGGTGATTGTATTTTTACAGGTTTGTTCAGTATCAATACTCATGAATCTTCGTGGAATGTCTCGACATGGGTTCATAATATCGGATCAGGTTTAGGTTATAGTGGTTTTTTATTGTTTCCAGTTCTTCTTTTCTTGATCTATCGAAAAAATGAGCAACTGGACGTAAGCCACTTATACCTTGGACTGTCTGTGATCAGTTTGCTTTTTGCGGCGATTTATGGTCTGGCAAGAATCCCTTCTATAAATTCTTGGCCATTACTGAATAAAATAGGATTTTGCCAAAGAATCAGTTTTTTCTTTAATTATGTGCCCATTGCCTGGTTGAGTATCTTGCATCTCAAACAGTAAAACTTGAGTCGTCAAATTGAACAGTCAGCGGACATTTCGTCCGTTGGCTGTTTTTTTGTTTTTCTGAAATATAGTTCCATAATTTTCTTGTATAACTTCTGTTTTAGCGTATATTAACTGAGAAAGAGCAGTGTATGATTTCTCAGGTTATTTTAATCTTTTATTTGGTCTAGTTCTCCTTATAAGAAAAAATTATAGTGAATATAGAAGGTGATGGAAATGAGTGTAATACAATATCAAGAAAGCAAACTTCGAAGAGTAGCGATCCTGAACAGACTGTCCAATTTCGAGCATGTAAGCTACCAGCAACTTTCTGAAGAATATTATGTTTCCAGAAGCAGTATCGCAAATGATATTTCTTACATCAAATATGTATTTGCGAAAGAAGGGTTGAATCTCAGTTTTGATCGTTTCGGGACATATTTTGAAGGAAATGAAATACAGGTTCAGAAGGTACTGAAGCGTATGATCCTGAATCATTTTGATGAATTGGAGATCGTAAGAGAAATAGTGGATCGAAAGCTTCTAGAAACAGTCGAACGATCTTTTCGCGAGAGCATTGCAGACAAGCAAATTGAGATACCAGAAAGCTACTTTTCAAGTATCATCGTTTCGATCTTATTGATGATTCAGCGTTCAAGAGAAGGGAAGAAAATCAGCTTAAAAGGTAAAAATCAATATGGAAAGTATTTTTTAGAATTCAATAAATATCCCCTCGTTTGTGAATTGCTGCATCAGTTAGAGGAACAGCGTATTTACCAATTTTCGCAAGAAGAAGTACAGTATTTGACTTATGTTATTGTGGGAAGTGGTTTACGCTTTTTCATGAAAAATGAAACGATCCCTTTGGTATTTCGAGAAAAAATCCGGCAATTGATCCAAAAAGTGAGTAGAGGCATTCAGATAGATCTTACCCAAGATAGTCGTTTAGAAGAAGATCTGCTTGTACATCTGTATCAGCTGCTTTTACGTATTGAGGCTCAAACGACCATCGTAAATCCTTTGATAGATGAGATAAAACAAAATTATCCTTCTTTGTATGGTGTTGTCTGGTTTGCGTTAAATGATTTTCGCTGGCCTTATCAAGTAAGCTTGTCCGAAGATGAAGTAGGTTTTGTAGCTATCCATTTCCAAGCAGCAATCGAGCGTGTCAAACGATTAAATAGACTCTTATTCGTATGTCCCAATGGCATGGGAACCAGTTCATTTGTTTCTGCAAAAATCAGAAGAATCTTACCTGATATCGATAGTATCGAAACAGCATCTGTCGATAAATTGAACAGACTAGATTTGTTTGACGTAGATTTGATTATCTCCACTGTCGATATACCTAAGCAAATTAGACCAGTAGTAAGAATTTCTCCAATGGTTACTGCTAGAGATATGAAACGTATCATGAATCATTATATCGATCTGGTCATAGATAACGAACAAATAAACATCGAAGGCTCGATATCTGAAAAAGTGAAACATCTTATTTCCTCTAATGTCTATTTTGATCACTTGGATTCAAAAGAAGCTGCTATCCGTTTTTTGGTTGATCAGCAACAGTTTGAGAATGAAGATTTGAAACAACGATTTCTCCACTCTATTTTTGAGCGTGAGGAAATCCAATCAACATACTTGGAGAATGGTTTTGCTATTCCTCATGGCAATCCTAATGTCGTTAAACAAACTTCGGTTGCTGTATTGATAGCAGACAAGCCATTTTCATGGGGATATCAAAAGGCAGATATCGTTGTTCTGCTAATGATCCGAGAAGAAGATGTGAAAGAAGTCGAACCTGTGATGAAAATGGTCATGCAAGGAATAGAGGATAAAAATTGGTTTATTTCAAAAATGTTGGAGGTCAGAGAATGAGTACTATCAATAAATTGCTGCCGAAAAATCAAATCCAAGTAATAGAAACGGCTGAAAATTGGATGAAAGCAGTCGAAATCGCTAGCAATCCATTATTAAAAAACAAAATGATAACGCATACGTATTTAGAAAACATGATCAGAAGTGTAGAGGAAAATGGACCATATATGGTGTTGGCTGATTATTTTGCGCTGATGCACGCAAAACCAGGTCTTGGAGTAAACGAGCAAAGTATGAGTCTTTTAGTCGTAAAAGATGCCGTAGATATGAAAGGGAAACCAGTCCATATTTTTTTGGTTTTAGCTGCCAAAAACCACGAAAGCCATCTGGAGAGATTGAAAGATATCATGGAAATATTTATGGACAATGAAAAATATCAAACGATTTTATCAGGAAATAAAGAAACGATCATTCAGTTATTTGTATAAGGAGGAAGAAAAATGAAAATTTTAGCAGTATGTGGATTTGGTGTGGGGAGTTCTATGGTTTTGAAAATGTCTCTTGATAAAGTAATTAAGGAGCTTGGTTTAAAGGCGACAGTGGAAAATACAGATTTATCCACTGCCAAAGCAACGATGGCAGATGTTTATTTTACAAGTCATGAATTACTTCCAGAACTAAAAGCTTCTGTAAAAGCGCCTGTTTATCCTATTAAAAAGTATATGGATACTTCAGAAATAAAGGCGCAATTGGAACAATATCTAGCTGATAAGGGGGAATAAAAGAATGAATTTCATTAGTGAACACATCTTGAAGAATCCGCCCGTCTTGTTAGGTTTGATTGCGATGCTCGGGCTGATCATCCAGCGAAAATCATTTTCAGAAACGATTAAGGGAGCTTTGACCGCTGCATTTGGTATGGTTGCTTTGACCGCCGGAGTCAATATGCTGGTCGGAACGATTTCTCCAATCAATGTAGCTGTCCAAACACAGTTGGGTGTAGAAGTGACAGAAGGACTATCTGATGTGACGTTTACTGCAGAATATGGCGGAACGGTCGGATTAGCTATGTTTTTAGGATTAGTTATCCATTTATTGATTGCTCGGTTTACACCTGTGAAGACGATCTTTTTAACAGGTCATATGCTTTGGTGGTTTCCTTTCGTATTTGTAGCAGCTGGTGTGGAAGCAGGACTGTCAGGGGGAGCATTGATTGGAATCAGCGGGATTTTATCGGCTTGTTATTGGTCTTTCATGCCGTGGATCATGCGCAAATATGTCTGGGATGCTACGGGAGATGATTCTTTCCTGATTGGTCATCCAACGGGTGTTTTGTCTTTAGTTTCAGGATTTGTAGCAAAACGAGTAGGAAATAAAGAAAAATCGACAGAAGATATCAAAGTACCTGAGAATCTTTCATTTTTCCGAGAAATCTCAATTACAGGTGCACTAGTCATGTTCTTGATGAATACCGTAGTTGGGATCATCGCACCTGTTTTGATACCAGAAGGGGATAATCTCCTGATGTTTTCGATTGAAGCAGGGTTGAATTTTGGTGCAGGACTACTCATTATGCTATATGGTGTCCGACTACTGATCAATCAAATCATTCCAGCGTTTCAAGGGATTGCAGAAAAAGTCGTACCGGGAGCGAAACCAGCATTTGATGTGCCTATTTTATTCAATTATCGACCAAATGCAGTAATTATCGGTTTTATCGTGGCAATGATCACTTCTACGATTTTAGTTGTTTTGGCGAATTCATTCCATCTATTCGGCGTGTTGCTTGTGCCATTAGTAATCACAAGTTTCTTTGAATGTGGTGGTGCAGCAGTCATCGGTGAAGGTCAAGGTGGCTTTCGTGGAGCGGTTGTCGGAACAATCGCAGCTTCATTTGTCATGGTCGTATTAGCTGGTTTTTCAGCTATTGTTTTTAGTACGACGATCCAAAGCTGGATATTGATTTTCGGCGGAAACGATTTGTCGTTATGGGGAATGATCGGTAGAGGATTTAGCGGTTTGTTTGGAGGGTTCTAGATGTTCAAATATATGGATAAAATCAAACAGTTATTAGATTTGGTTGAAAAGGAAGAAAAAAAGTCAATCAAAGAAGCAATCGATGTATTGACCCAAGCGAATCTGCAAAAACGTTCGGTCTATATTTTTGGTGCTAGTCATGCTGGTATCTTAGCGGAAGAGATGTATTATCGGGCAGGTGGGATGATGACCATCAATGCTATCTTTGGACGAGAAGTGATGCTAGATCGTTCCCCTATTACCTTTACCAGTCAAATGGAACGTTTAGAAGGATATGGAACGAATTTAGCAAAAACAGTTTCATTTAAAAATCAAGATGTATTGATCCTTCACTCAGTATCGGGAAGAAACCCAATCATTATTGATTTAGCGTTAGCTGCAAAAGCGAAGGGCGTAAAAATCATTAGTTTGACGAATGTCCAATATTCACGATCGGTGACTAGTCGTCATTCATCAGGGAAACGATTGTTTGAGGTTTCTGATATAGTTATCGATAACCATGGGGAGATAGGAGATGCTTGCTGTGAGCTGACAGGTATCGTACAAAAAGCCGGTCCTTCCTCTACTGTAATCGGTGCAGCCATCCTCAATACGATCATCGTGGAAGTTTGCGAACAGCTTATTGCAAATGGGATAAAACATCCTCCTATATTTTATTCGGCGAATTTAGATGGGGGCGATCTGCGAAACGCGGAATTATATGAGGAATATAAAGAAGTGATTCATTATGAATTCATGTAATTCATAATGGCAATTTATCTTTTAGAATATAAGTGAAATAAAAAGGGCTGCGACAAAAGTATTGTCACAGTCCCTTATTTCGAACAAAGGGTGTTCCAGAAATATCTTTCGGAAATAAACCCAAATTTCTTGAATTATTTAAAAGAAAATCGGTTTTTCAAGATAATAGTGAATAAGAAGATGATCCATCCAACGATAGTGAGTATCCAACCTGTCGTTAAACCAGGTGTATGATAGATCAGTTTGATTTGATGATTACCTGGATTGAGGAGTAATCCTGTATACATATAATTCGATTGGATAATTGGTATTTTCTTTCCGTTATCATAAGCAGTCCATCCTTTTTCATAAGGGATGGTTAATAAAAGCAATTTTTCTTTTTCCAGATTTAGTTCACCAGATACTTCATTTGCCGAAAAATGGACATTCTGAAGTGTGTTTTCCCTTAATTTAGCTATTTCCGTACTTAATTGACTATAGTCACGCGTATATAACTCAATAGAATCAAATGTATAGACTCCTTGATTTCTAAAGCTGACTTGAATAGTTTGATTAGGTTGCACTGCCCCTAAATTAAGTAAGGAATTTTTGATCCCTACGTACCATCCTTGATATTGATTTCGAAAATTAAACTCTTTTGACAGTTGTCCATAAGTTACTTTTAAATACGTGGCAGTCTCAGTTGGAAGAAATAATCCTGGTTGTGTATTAGGATAATTTATTCCCTTAAACCGTAGAAACAAATAATTATTTGTCAATTCAGATGGAGCGTCTACAGAGAACGTAACAGTTGCATTGTTCTTAGAAACGATATACTGATATCCTTTTATCTCTACTCCATCCGTTTGCTGAATATGATCGTTCAGTTTTTTGATTCCTTTATCGGTCATCTGATTTTTCTTTAGACCAGAGATATCTTTATTTATAATAACACTTTTTGTCATACTATCCATAATAGCTAATGAACTAGTTTGAGTATCATTTTGTTTGATATAGGAATCGTACGTATAGCCAAAAGGTAGGAAATTTGTATTCTGATAGATTTCTACATCTTGACCATTTTTATTGATTGTTTGTAAATAAGTATAACCAAAAGGAATATCTTGATTAGTGTCAGTTTTTAGTTTTGCGTAATATTTGCTATTTGCTAAAGTGCCTAATTCTGCACGACTATCTAGCCCATAATATTCATAGTCACTGTTGATATTGTTCTCAATAGACTGATTGAAGGAAAAAATATTTTTATTTGCTAAACTAAAATAAAAATTCGTACTATTTATTCCCCTTAACAAAGCATTGTTTTCTTCGGAACGAGGATTTCCAGTTTTAGACAATTCATACCGAGACCAGTCAGTATCTTTATTGATAATATCTGAGATAGCTGAACTTTTTGGTGCCCAATAATCATTTTCTACGATATTTTTATCAGTATAACTGTTAATGATAAGGGGATTGATTTTGATATTTGTTTGAAAGGCTCCATAAACTAGAGCATTCAAAAATACCAGTATACTCAACGCGATTTTTGTTTTTTTCGAATTAGCAAACAATAAAAAGATAGTTGAATAGAGCAACAGGAAGATCAAACCGATATAAGGCGGTACATCTCGCTTATAGTTTGCAAAAGTGAAAAGGATAAAGAAAAAGAAAACAATAAAAGAAATATGCACAAACCGTTTTCTTTTTGATAAATCAGTTGCGGATTCAACTAAAACAGGTAAGTATTTTGCTGTTAGAAAAGCCCAAAAGAATGCATAACCAAACATCCAACGATTCGTGCTATAAGAGAATCCGTTGAAAAGACTACCAAAAAATGGAAAGAATAAAAAAATAGTCAACAAGCTAATGGCTAAAAGATCAAGTCTTGCAAAATTATTTTTTTGCTTAGAACGATATAAAATAACGGATAATACAAAAACGATGATTGGGAAAAAGGCTGTGACAGTTGAGGCTTCTCCTCCGTAAACTGGTGAAATAAAGTTTTTCACAAAATTCAAATAAAATGATTTCGTGTAAAAAGGTAAGAGCGTTGAATGAATCTCCCCACGTCCAGCATTGAAAAATTGATTAATTACGGGAATGAAAATAACGGAGCCCATCATTATTCCTAATACGTAACTACCAATAGATTTGAATAAAAGAGAAAACAACACTTTATAGTCCTTTAAAGTATAAAGTTCAAAATATCTGTAAACAGCGTATAAAAAGATTAAGATAGAAAGCATATAAAAGAAATAAAAGTTGCTGATAACAGAAATGAAAATCATAAACGTAAAGAGTTTATATCCTCTTTTCTCGAAGATATACTCAAGCCCCAAACATAGCAATGGTAGATAAATCATCGGATTGATGAAGTAAGGGTGTTTCCAAGCAGAACTTAGTACGAAACCAGAGAATACATAAATGAATGTGGCGATAAAAGTTTGATAGTTGGCCATTTTCTTATATCGAAGAAAGATCGATATAGAGATTCCGGAAAAGAAAATGCGTAACATGATTGCTAATGAAAAGGCAAATTCTGCATACTTTGGTTTAGCAAATACTGCTAATAGTGAAAACGGATCACCAATGATATAGTAATGTAATGTTCCTAAAATATCTTGACCATAACCAATACTAAAATCATAAGTTGAGATAGAAAAGTTATGATCAATCAAAATATTTTTGATTATTTCCCGAATATATTCGCCAAAATAAACAAATGAAACAAAGTGTTGGGATTGACCATCCCATAGCTCAACAGGGGCTTTTCCAGCAATAGGCCACCACATATAAAGACTAACGATAACGACCCATAAGCAGATGCTTAAAATAGAATAGTAAGTGAAAGCATCTTTTTTTAACAGTTTTTTCAAAACAAGTTCCTCCGATAATAGATTAAAGAATATATATCAAGTATAGACAATGAGAATTAGGAAAACTAGCATTATTTTAAAATGAGTATCTGAAAATCAAGGGGACATCAATAGTTTGCAAGCTACGCTATTTAGATTATGTTATACTCATGAAGCAAATAAATTGTAACTGATCATAAAGGAGTTAAATAAATATGAGAAACATCAAGTTGACAATCGAATATGACGGAAAAAGATATTCAGGCTGGCAAAGACTTGGAGATGACGATAAAACCATCCAAGGGAAAATCGAAAAAGTGTTGCATCAGATGACAAATGAAGAGATAGAAATTATTGGATCAGGAAGAACAGACGCCGGCACGCATGCGCGAGGACAAGTGGCAAATTTCAAAACAAACACAGAAATTGAGCTGTCAGAAATGATCGACTTTATGAATCGTTACCTTCCGCGAGATATTGTCATCAAAAGAATCGAAGAGATGCCTGAGCGCTTCCATGCAAGATATAATGCGGTGGGCAAAAAATACAGCTATTATGTTTGGAACAACGTGATTCCTTCAGCATTTGAACGAAACCACAGCTTTTATTTTCCTCAAGAGTTGGATATGGATAAGCTGAATGCAGCTTGCGAAAAATTGATGGGTACACATGATTTCATTGGTTTTTCTGCATTGAAAAAATCAAAAAAATCTACGGTACGTACGATTGATGAATTATCTATCGAACGTAAGGGAGAAATGCTTCATTTTACTTTTGTCGGAGACGGATTTCTATATAAAATGGTGCGAATCATCATGGGAACATTACTAGAAATCGGTACAGGTGCCATGCCGATAGAAACAATCGATGAAATATTCGAAAGCAAAGTGCGGCAACATGCAGGAGAAACCGTCCCTGCACAAGGTCTGTTTTTGGATGAAGTTTATTATCGATAAAAATACTTTGATAATGGATGAAACGCATGTTTCACAGTATAAATATCGATGTTAAATAATGTATGAAGCAAATTAAAGAAATATAAAAAAAGACTTTTTAGCCTGTTTATGTGTACAGCTAAAAAGTCTTTCTTAAATAAAAATCTAGTGAGAATGTTGTACTTCTCTTCTCGGTTGTTTTTGTTTAGAAAAAGTAAATCGATAAAGTAAAAATAAAATCAAAGTAACGATAGATAAATATCTTGAAGCAATTGCTAGTTTTGTGTACTGATAAGTAATAACGACTTTATTTATACCTGGAGGAATAGTTAATTCAGTTGTGCCAAACTTAGATAATTTTGTTTGTACTAGTTTGCCATTAATAGAAGCCACTTGCCCTTTATAACGATAAATAGGTGTCGTCAAGACAGTATTTTTATTATTCGAATTATCTAATTCAATTGTAAGTTTGTTACTCATAAAATGAGTTGTTGGATTTATTTCCTGGTTACCTAGTAAATATTGATCATTATTAATCATATCAGGATGATAGATTGACTCTTTGTTTGCATAATCAGTATGATTGTAATTTTCAGCTATAGCAACAGCGTCTTCAGGTGCTATAAGTGTTAATGAATCTTTGTTAGCATGGATAGAATTGCTTACTCCTGAGAGATGCAATATTAGTGCAAGAAACGTAAAGACCATTATTTTCCATGAATTATTTTTAGTAGAAAAAATATAATAGATCACTATACTCATCGTATAGGCTATAAATAAAGAAGAAAAACCATTTAACCGCCAGACAAATTGTAGACTCTTAACTGGTGTATGGTTAAAAAGTTGCCAAGGAAATAAATTGGTTGAACAAAAAAGAACAAATACACCAAGAAAGAAAATAAATAAATCATCAGCAGTTAATTTTTTTATAAAAATAAAAGCACCAATCAATCCGAGAAATAAGAATAATCCAATAGTATAGTTGTTATAGTTATTATTTAAAATATGTGTCAGCATATCACTAGGAGCCATACCACTTAATTCTTTTCCCAGTGGGACTTTCAATTCTTGTGCTCTAGATTGTTGAATAAAAGGAATTAAGAATCCCGCACTTAAAAAAAAGGTGAGGGCGGTAGCTTTTAAAAGACTTAAGAGTCTAGCGATTTTTTGGTCCCAAAAATAAAAAGAAAGAAACAACGTTCCTCCAATAAATACAGAAACCATAGCGACAGAAAGTAAATGAGTATACACTACTAGCGTCATGCCAATAGACAACCAGTACCATTTTTGGTAATCTCTAATATAAATTTCGTAACACCCCATTAGTATCAAAGGCAAAAATGTTAAAGCGACAGCTTCTCCCAATGAAGCACGATGGAATATGTCAATGGCACGATAGGCGGAAAATGTATAAATAATCGAAAATAACAGCGAAATATAACGATTGTTTTTTATTTGTTTCATAGAAAAATAAGAAACGACCATTGTTAAAAAAGTGATAAAAAAATAGTAGATATTATAACCTAAAACAAGATTTCCCATCATTTTATAAAATAAAAAAGCTGGATAAAGAGTAAGCCATGGATAAAAAATATTCATCATTGTTCCATGATGATCGAAGTTATTGAAGTTTACTGGAGAACTCCATACATTATCTAGTCCTATGATTCGAGATAAATGAAAGTAAGTATCCTGATTGACACTATGATAGATTCCCTTAGACATGAATAGAGGGATGACGTAAGCAAAACTTAGAAATAACATAAAAATGATATCTATTATTTGGTTTTTGTTTTTTTTCATTTTTTTCTCCTATTTAAAAGTAATAAAAATTGATTCTTTTCTAGTATATCATACTAGTGCTATGAAAAATTTAACGCAAAGCTTATTAAAAAAAGACAATTCTAGTATACTGAAAATAGAATTAAAAAAGGAGAACAACAAATCTATGAAAATAAGTAAAAAAGCATTTCTTTTAGTAGTTCTTATCTTACTTAGTACTTTATATTCAGTAAATTTTATGAGAAATGCCCAAGAAATTTATACAACAGGTGATTTATCTTTTCATCTTTCACGAATCAAAGGGTTATCTTCTATTTTTGAAGGGCCAATCAACTATACAACATTTAACAATTATGGAGATGGACTGAACTATTTTTATCCTTTTCTTACAATAATTCCTGCAGTCGTTTTTTATGGAATTTCAAATAACTTAATATTAAGTTATGTTCTATATATTTGGTTATTAAATATTTGTACGATTCTGATTAGTTTTTATTATGGAGAAAAGTTTTTTAAAAAGATAGATGCTGCTTTTTTATTTAGTTGTTTATATACTTTTGCAACTTATCGAACAGTTGATATCTATTATCGATCCGCAATTGCAGAAGCAATCGCTCTTACGATTATCCCAGCTGTTTTATATTATGCTTATGGATTGATATTCAATAGAGAAAAAAAAGTCATCGCTTTATCTGTCAGTATAAGTCTACTTGTGTATACTCATGTCTTAACTACACTATTGTGTAGTGCATTGATTGCTTGTATGATTATAGTTCGTTTGTTTTTAAGCAAGCAAATAAAAAACGATATAAAATTTGTGGTCGTGAATTTAGTAAAGGCTGTTTTTTTGACTTGTGCATTAACTAGCTATTTTTGGTATCCTATGTTGCAGCAGATGAATTATCAAGAAATACACAGTCCCTTCAAAACAGATTTGCAGCTAGAAGCACTTTCTATTTCAGATAGTATCATTCAAGCGTTAAATAACGATATTACAACATACACTATGGGGTTATTAGGATTGGTTGCGTTGATTTTTCCTTTATTCATACTGAAAGAAATGGAGAAAAAAGAAAAAATCATCTATGTTGGCGTAGTTTCTACATGGGTATGCGTAACTAATTTATTTCCATGGTTTTTGTTTCAAAAAACACCGATAAGCTTGCTCCAGTTTCCTTGGCGTATCTTAGGTATCCAAATCTTTTTTTCTTCAATGATCATAACGCTTGTTTTTATGAAAAAGACTATGAATAAAAAATATTCATGGTTAATCATTGGCGCTACTGTGGTGTTTCTACTCGTCACGTCTATAGCAGCAAAAGAAAATTACGCAAAAGTTATCCAATCAAAACACGGTCATATTGTTATCAATGAAGAAACACTCCCACGTTATACAACATCAGATATGGGAGGATTATACGATTACGCCCCAACAGAAGCGATAAAAGAAAGGCCTCACTTAGAAAAACATGAAGTAAAAGTAGGAGAATCGTGGGAAAAAGGGAAGTATAAAGCTGCAGATAATAACATTACTTACACAGTGGCAAGCAACAAAAAGCAAAAAGTGACAGTACCAGTATATGCTTATTTAGGTACACAGGTAAAAGTAAACGGTAAAGTCGTAAATGACTCTTATAAAAAACATGGCTTAGTGAATGTGGATGTAAATGCTGGAGAAAATAAGATAGAAATTACAACAAAATATACTCCAACTGCTCTCATGGCTTTATGGATTAGTATTCTGACTTATTGTTTAGTGGTGTATTCAAGTTTTAAACGATTTGCACCTAATAAGTTGAAAGATTCTCGATATGTTACTAAAAAGGAGATAAACAAGAAGAATGAAAATAAATAAAAAAGTAGTAATATTGAGTGGATTAATTATAGTTAGTAGTATATATTCTTTCATCTTTTTCAAAAATACACAGAGTATTTATACCACTGGAGATCTTTCTTTTCACTTATCTCGAATCAAGGGGCTATCGACTATTTTTACCAGTCCGATTAATTATGAGACATTCAATTATACTGGATATGGTGTAAATTATTTTTATCCCTTTCTGACTTTTTTTCCAGCTGTAATGTTATATTGGATGACAAAAAATTTGATTGTAAGCTATATTATTTACGTTTGGTTATTGAACTTGTGCACAACACTCGTAGCTTATCATTATGGCGAGCGGTTTTTAAAACAAAAAAAGCGGCATTTTTATTTAGTTGTCTCTATATTTTCTCTGCTTATCGGACAGTAGACATCTACTATCGTTCCGCAATTGCCGAAGCTATCGCAATAACACTTGTTATCCCTGTATTATTTTATGCTTATCAAATCATCTCTGGAAAAGAAGAAAAGTATCCGTCTGTAAAGCTAGCATTGAGTATGAGTTTGCTAGTGTACAGCCATGTACTATCAACATTAATGAGTACAGCATTAATTATCATTTTTATTTTTATTCGTTTGGTTTCTAAAGGTTTCAAGAATGCAGATTTTATTGCTATATTTAAAAAATTATTTAGTGCGGCAGGAATGACATTGGTTCTGACGAGTGCTTTTTGGTATCCGATGTTTGAACAAATGCTCTACCAAAAAATCAACAAACCTAGCGTGACAAATTTATATGCTCATGCATCTAATGTGTTCGATAGTCTGACTGAAGCTATGAACAACGACTTAACTACTTACTCAATGGGACTAGTTGGTCTGTTATCTTTATGTATTCCCCTGATTTTATTTAAAAAATTAACAAACATAGAAAAAAAGATTTATTATGGTACGTGTTTGACTTGGCTAGCTACAACTAGTTTGGTGCCATGGTATCTTCTGCAAAATACGCCAGCCAAATTGTTACAATTTCCTTGGCGGATCTTAAGTTTGCAAATAATATTCTCTTCTCTGATATTAACGATGATATTTTTCAAAAATAGAAGATACAATAAGACAAGAGAACTATTTTATTTATTTATGACTGTTTTGTTATTAATCACTTTAACTGTTTCTAGTAAAAAAAATTTCAATCAAAAAATAATTTCTCAGCCGGGACATATTGTTGTAAACAAAGAAACAGTAGAGGCGTATACCACTAAAGGAATGGATTATTTTTTATATGATTATTCTCCTATCGCTTCATTGGAGAATAAGGAGCATATAATAAAACACGAAGCAAAGATTGGCAGTCAATGGGTAAACCTTCCTTATAAAACAACTGGTAGTTCTATCATATATAGAGTAACTAATGAGAAGAGCCAAGTAATCACACTTCCTGTATATGCTTATTTAGGAACGAATGTAGAAATAAATCATCAACCTGTAAAGGAGCAGGTGAATGCTAATGGATTGGTACAAATAAGCGGAGTCAAAGGAGTTGCTGATATTAAAGTAAGCACAAATTATACAGTAACGACTATTATTTCTTATCTTGTTACATTAACTGCATATTTATGTTTATTTTTTAAAATAATTTTCCATAAAAGGTAAATTAACTTTTCATTTATAAAATAAATTGATTAAAAAGGAGAATCTGTCGATAAGGATTCTCTCTTTTTTATACGAAAAATCTGTAGGGGGATGAAGTAATCGCTTATTTCCTCACTTTATGATAAATTACAGCTAAAGTCACTAGCTTGTCTTCTTCGGAAAGGAGGAGAGTCTATGGATAAGGAACAAGTATTCATTCAAACTCTTTATAATCTGATTTTAAATCCGAATACACGAGATTGGGAACGAAAAGTATTGATCCAGACAAAGAATGACATAAGAGAAAATACATCCGTTAAAGAACAGTTATCGAAACTAGAAGCAACACTACGTCCATTAGCTATCCGGATGAACCTAACGCCTGATGTAATGGATTTTTATTTATTGCTTACAGAAGGATTTGACACGCAGCAAAAATATGACTTTTCCAAGCATGCTATGCAAGATGCTGACTATCAAGAACGTGCAGTATTTGCAGGGGGATGTTTCTGGTGCATGGTCGAGCCGTTTGAATCGAAAAAAGGGATCCTATCTGTTTTGTCAGGATACACGGGCGGACATGTTGAAAAACCAAATTATGATCAAGTGAGCGGTGGCTACACAGGTCACATGGAAGCTGTGGAGATCATTTATGATACGAGAGAGATAAGTTATAGCGATTTATTGACAATCTATTGGCAAATAACTGATCCCACAGATGCCTTTGGACAATTTCAAGATAGAGGGAAGCAATACCGTCCGGTGATTTTTTATCAAGACGAACGTCAGAAAGAATTAGCGGAGCAATCGAAACAGGAACTAGTCAGTTCAGGAACGTTCCACCAACCAATCGTCACAAAAATTGAACCAGCTAGTACGTTTTGGCCAGCAGAAAATTATCATCAGCAATTTTACAAAAAACAACCGAAACGCTATAAAAAAATTCAGCAAGCACGTAAGCAATTTCTGATTTATCAACGAATAAAAAACAAATGGTAAAAAAATACAAGAAAAAATCATTTTGACTAACTCCTTTTCTTTAAAATGTAGTAAACTAAAAGCAGAATAAAAGAAAGCGTTTTAAAAGTGGTAAGGAGGAGAAAATTTGTATATTGCAGATAGTGCACGTTATGAAAAAATGGAATATCGTAAATCCGGTCATTCAGGTTTAAAATTACCAATTTTATCTCTCGGATTATGGCAAAATTTTGGAGATTATGATCCTATCCATAACCAAAGAGAGATTTTAAGAGGTGCTTTCGATATGGGAATTACCCATTTCGACCTTGCGAATAATTACGGAGGCCCTGCTGGAGCTGCAGAGAAAAACTTCGGGCGTATTTTTAGAGAAGACTTTCAAGCCTACCGTGATGAACTGATTATTTCTAGCAAAGCAGGTTATCATATGTGGGAAGGTCCATACGGAGAATGG
Source organism: Enterococcus sp. E5-162 (assembly GCF_035725965.1). Classification (NCBI taxonomy): domain Bacteria; kingdom Bacillati; phylum Bacillota; class Bacilli; order Lactobacillales; family Enterococcaceae; genus Enterococcus; species Enterococcus sp. E5-162. The sequence continues at coordinate 47,347 of NZ_JAPRFV010000005.1, forward strand.
GGCTCGCGTAAATCTATCATTTCAAGTTGTGATCAGAGTCTCCAAAGAATGGGGCTAGATTATGTTGACATCTTCTATCATCATCGTCCAGACCCTGATACACCTTTGGAAGAAACAGCAGAAGCATTGATGCAACTTGTAAGACAAGGAAAAGCATTATATATTGGTATATCCAACTATAATGGAGAAGACACCAAAAAAATGACTGAAATTTTAAAAAGAAAAGAAGCACCGTTCATTATTCATCAGATGCGCTACAATATGTTTTCTCGTGAACTACTAGAAGACGACTTATCTCCAGTATTAGAAGAAGAAGGGCTAGGAGCAATCACGTTCAGCCCGCTTGCCCAAGGTTTGCTGACAAATCGTTATCTGCATGGGATTCCTGAAGATTCTAGAGCACATCGTAAGGAAATACCATTCCTTTCAGAAGAACAAGTTGGATCAACTCTGGAAAAAATCAAAGCACTGCAGACAATCGCCGTATCACGAGGGCAATCATTAGCGCAAATGGCCCTTGCATGGAATTTGCGACAAAAATCTGTTACGAGTGTACTGGTTGGAGCAAGTCGGTTAAGTCAGTTACAAGAAAGTGTTCGAATGATGGATAATTTAGATTTCTCACCAGAAGAAGAATTGAAAATCGACCAAATTCTAGAATAGAAAAGATGTAATCAAATTTTTTATCCATCTATCAAAAAATGAACAAAAAATGTCATCAAGAATCGAATGAAGATCATCTATTATTGAACATCATACGTTTTGTCGTTCAAAATAAAAAGGATCGAAGGCTAGGAGTGAATTTTATCCTAGTCTTTTTTTATGGTAAATAGCTTCGTTTGTATATCCATGAACGGATGAATCGATTTTTTATACAAAAAATCATCAGATGATTCAAACGTGTTATAATAATTACGAAAAAATACATCAGATGAAAAGGAGGTATGTGGTTTGGAAGAAAATAAAACCCTAGTAGAAGTAACCACGGACAAGATCCTTAGATATTTAAAGGAAAAGCAGTTGCAAGTAGGAGATAAGTTGCCGAATGAATATGAGTTGTCCGATTATTTAGAGGTGGGACGCAGCACGGTGCGAGAAGCTGTCCGAGCGCTTGCTTCTAGGAATATTCTTGAAGTTCGGCAAGGGGCGGGGACATTCGTCAGTGATAAGCGAGGGATTGCTAATGATCCGCTCGGTTTTTCTTTGATTGAAGATCAGGATCGGATGATACGAGACTTGTTTGAGCTGAGATATTTATTGGAGCCAAAGATGGCAGGGTTAGCGGCGGAATATGCAACGAAAAATCAAATCAGCCGAATGAAAAGCTTAACGCAAAAGATTGAAACGTCTTTTCGAGAAGGTACACAAGATTATGTTCAATTAGACATCGATTTTCATACGACGATTGCAGAAGCTAGCGGAAACGTAGCGTTACTGCATATCATTCCGATCATTAATGAATCGATTGCTTTATTTAATAAAAATTATGATATCCAGCATTTGAAAATCGAGACGATCGATATCCATACAGAAATCGTTCAGGCTATCGAGAGGCGGAATGTACTTGCGGCATTTGATGCGATGACTGTCCATATGGCAATAAATCGGAGAGAATTACAGAAAATAATTGGGAAGAAAGAAACTAATTGACAGTTCATCTGATGTATTTTATGATAAATACATCAGATGAATTTTTGTTTTATATTTGGTAAAACGGACAAGCAAATAGTTTTTATTCACCGAAATGTAAGCGCTGACTAACAGACAAAAAGAGATGGCGGCAAGGAGAAGAAGTAGGAATGAGGGGATCTGGAATGAGTTTTATGGATAAATTAGCCAATGTTTTAGGGAATGTGGCAACGAGAATCAATAATTTAAGGTATATCATGGTGATAAAAAACGCATTTGCTGCATTGATTCCGGTAATTATTACGGGTGCTTTTGGCACGTTGTTTTCAGCAATGGTCTTTGATTCGGAAAATGGGTTAGCACAGATAAGTTTTTTGCGTTTTTTAGAAGAATTAAAACCTATCGCATCTGCCATCAGCTATGTCACACTAAGTTTCTTGACCATCTATGCTGTTTTTCTGATAGGGATCGAATTAGCAAAGCTGAATAAAGTGGATGGTGTATTCCCTGGTATCATCGCAGTGATGTCTTATTTATCTGTTAATCCAACTGTTTATGAATTAGTGAATGAAAATCAGACTGTTATAGTAGAAAACGTATTGGCTAAACAATATACAGATACGAAAGGGTTATTTTTGGGAATGTTGGTCTCCATCCTTTCCATTGAACTTTATTGCTGGTTGAGGAAACAGAAGAAACTACAGCTGAGAATGCCTGATACCGTGCCAACGAATGTTTCTGCCAGTTTTTCTGCGTTATTTCCCACGATTCTGACAGTATCAGGTATCGCGGCTGTGGGATTTATCATCAAAGAACTTACAGGGATGTACCTTTATGATATCATTTACAATATCGTACAACGCCCATTAGAAGGTGTCGTTCAAGGGCTACCTGGTATCTTGTTACTGATGTTTATTGCACAAGTCTTTTGGGTGATTGGTATCCATGGGAATCAAATGGTGAAGCCAATTCGAGAACCGTTGCTTTTAGCGGCAATTGCTGTAAATACGGAAGCTTTTGAAGCTGGAAAAGAAGTACCAAACATTATCACTATGCCATTTTGGGATATGTATATGAGTATGGGCGGGTCTGGGGTCACGATAGGTCTACTGATAGCAGTATTGCTAGTGGGAAAACGAGAAGATATGAAACAAATCACCAAGTTATCTCTTGCTCCTGGGATCTTCAATATCAATGAACCAGTTATTTTTGGTATGCCGATCATGCTGAATCCTATTTTAGCTATCCCGTTTATCTTAACGCCGCTTGTTACAGGAACGATCGGTTATTTTGCAACCGCTTTAGGATTTGCGGCAAAAGCAGTTGTAATGGTTCCTTGGCCGATGCCGCCGATTGTCAATGCTTATCTGGCCACAGCAGGAAATATCGGTGCAGTTATTACGCAACTTGTTTGTATTGTTGTTTCTATTTTGATTTATCTGCCATTCGTAAAAGTAGCAAATCGTGTGGAAAATGATGGGATCTAAAAAAACAGGAGGAAATCATGAAAATTACTATTCCAGAAAATTTTATTCTTGGTGCAGCATCTTCTGCTTGGCAAACGGAAGGTTGGAAAGGAAAAAAAGAAGGACAGGATTCGTTTATAGATAGCTGGTATAAAAATGAACATTTTGTTTGGCATGATGGGTATGGTCCAGCCGTAGCAACTAATTTTATGGAGCAGTACCAACAGGATATAGATTTGATGAAATCCATCCATCTGACACATTATCGGACTTCTATCAATTGGGCTCGTTTTTTCACTGATTACGAGAATTGTATAGTAGATGAAGAATATGCTCAGCATATAAGTGAAATGATCGACTCTTTGATCGAAGCAGACGTAGAACCGATGATTTGTTTAGAACACTACGAAGTCCCTGCTTTTCTTTTGGAAAAATATGATGGTTGGTCTTCAAGAAAAGTGGTTGATTTTTATGCTAAGTACGCAAAGATTGCTTTTGATCGTTACGGTGACAGGGTAAAAAACTGGTTTACATTCAACGAACCAATCGTTCCCCAAACGCGTTGCTATTTGGATGCTGTTCGCTGGCCGCATGAACAAAACACAAAAAAATGGATGATGTGGAATTATCACAAAGTTTTAGCAACGGCTAAAGCTGTAGAAATTTACCATAGTGGCAATTATGGCGGAAGGATTGGCTGTATTTTAAATCCTGAGATGGTCTATGCTCGTTCCAGTTCTCCAGAAGATCAAAAAGCTGCTTATATGTATGATCTGTTTTATAATCGAGTATTTTTTGATCCGATGGTAAAAGGATACTACACAGAAGAGTTCCTGGAGTTGTGTCGAAAACAATCGATTTATTTTGATCCTGCAACAGAGGATTTAGAAACGATCCAACATCATACAGTAGATTTCCTTGGAATCAATCAATATTACCCTAAACGCGTTCGTGCTCCTCGTTATCAATGGAATGAAGAGACACCGTTTCATCCAGAACGATATTATGAAGTCTTTGATTTACCTGGAAAGAAAATGAACAATTCCAGAGGGTGGGAGATCTATCCAAAAATCATGTATGATATAGCTATGTATCTAAAAGAAAATTATCGTAATATTCCTTGGCTGATAACAGAAAACGGTATGGGAAGAGAACATGAAGAACAGTATATGGATGAGAAAGGGATCGTGCAAGATGACTATCGTATCGAATTTATCGGACAGCATTTGCGTTATTTGATCAAAGCAGCAGAAGAAGGTGCCAATTGCGAAGGTTATATGCTATGGGCATTCACTGACTGTGTTTCACCAATGAATGCATTTAAGAATCGATATGGATTAGTTCGAATCGAATTGAACGATGAACGAAGCAGAACACTGAAAAAGTCTGCTTCATGGTATCAGTCTCTGATTGATAAGAGAGAATTAAGCTTACCTGATGAAGCCTATAAATAACTAGAATTTTTTCGAAGATATTGATTCTATTTGCTGGTTATTTGAAATAAAAGAGGTTGTGAAAGAAGCATTTTAACCTCTTATTCAAAAAAGTTGTGACAAAAGATTTGTCATAACTTTTTTTGTGCACGTTAAAAGAAATAAACACAATAAAAAAGAATTTGTGTGTTTAGTGTGCGCTTTCTTTTTTAGTGTGTATGCAACTTGGTATAGACCATAAACGTGATAATATCAACTTTTTAAAGCGCTTTTAAAGTTGGCACACTACTTGCTTTATATACAAGTGTAAGAATAGAAAGGAACGTGTTTAAAATGGAAAAGAGAACAATCATGCTTGTATGTTCAGCTGGAATGAGTACAAGCCTCCTAGTCACAAAAATGCAAAAGGCAGCAGAAGCAAAAGGAATGGAAGCAGATATCTTTGCTGTCTCTGCCTCAGATGCAGATAATCAACTAGAATCTAAAAATGTAGACGTTTTACTTTTAGGTCCGCAAGTACGTTTTATGCAAAATCAATTTGCTGAAAAGCTAGCACCTAAAGGCATTCCTTTAGATGTAATCAATATGGCTGACTATGGCATGATGAATGGTGAAAAAGTACTTGACCAAGCAGAAAAACTAATAAACAAATAATAAAAATATCGGAGGAAACAAGAAATGGAAGATCAAAAAAATCTAGAAGCCATCATGGGTCTGATTATGTTTGGCGGAAATGCAAAAAGCGATGCAATGGAAGCGATTGCTGCGGCGAAAAAAGGAGATTTTACTTTAGCAGAGGAAAAAATCAAAGATGCAGAGGAATCTTTAGTCCAAGCACATCACTCTCAAACAGAGATGCTGACGCAAGAAGCACAAGGAAACCACGTTGAAGTAACACTTTTGACAGTTCACAGTCAAGATCACCTGATGACATCTATTGCTTTTACAGATTTAGCAAAAGAGATCATTGATCTGTATCGTCGGTTGGACGCGTAATCCACAGTAAAGAAAAGAGGGAAGATTTATGGATAAATTTGTTGCATTTATGGAGAAACATTTTATACCTGTCGCATCAAAAATTGGTGCACAACGGCATTTAGTTGCGATTCGAGATTCATTTATGGTGAGTATGCCGTTAATGATTTTAGGAGCATTAGCAGTAATGATCAATAACTTACCGATTCCCGGTTTCCAAGAATTGATGAATTCAATTTTTGGCGGTGAATCATGGAAAGGATTCGGAGCTGCAGCTTGGAACGGCACATTTGCCATTCTTTCTGTCTTGATTGCTTTCTTACTTGCGTATCATTTAGCTAACGGCTACCGAAAAGACGGTGTTTCCGCAGGTGTGATTTCTTTAGGCTCTTTCTTTGCTTTAGGCGGAGCATTAGGTATGAGCTCAAACGGTTTGTTTATTGCTATTATTGTTGGGATTATTTCAACAGAAATCTTTGTACGTTTAAGCGGAAATGAAAAATTGATTATCAAAATGCCTGATGGTGTGCCACCAGCAGTTGCGAAAGCATTTGCTTCATTACTGCCAGCAATGATCACTATCTCTGCCTTTGCTTTAGTTGCTGCAATTTTTGCTGCATTTGGGGTTGATGATATCGTGGGTTCATTCTATACAGTGGTCCAAGAACCATTTATGGGACTTGCGAACTCTTATCCATCTGCATTATTGCTTGCATTTATCACCCCATTCTTATGGTTCTTTGGTTTACACGGGGCGAATATGGTCGATCCTTTGATGCAAACGATCAATGCGCCAGCAATCGAAGCAAATGTCAATGCGATCGCAGCTGGACATAGCGCGCCATTTATCGTGAACAAACCTTTCTTCGACAGCTTTGTCAATTTAGGAGGAACAGGTGCAACATTAGGTTTACTGTTAGCTATTTATTTAGTAGGACGTAAAAACAAACCATATATGGTTGTAACAAACTTGTCGATTGCGCCAGGTGTTTTCAATATCAATGAACCAACGATGTTTGGTTTACCAATCGTATTGAATCCAATTATGTTCATTCCATTTATTTTGACACCAATGGTTTTAGTTAGTGTTGCGTACTTTGCGACTTCTACAGGTTTAGTGCCAGCAGCTACCGTTATGCCACCATGGGTAACGCCACCAATTATTGGCGGTGTATTGGCAACGAAGAGTATTGCAGGTGGTGTACTGGCCGCTGTCAATCTGATCCTTTCTATTTTGATCTATCTGCCGTTCGTCAAGGTAGCTACGATCCAAGAAAGAAGAAAAGAAGCTTTGGATGCTTAATGAATAAAGAAAGCAGAACCGGTTATCTGGTTCTGCTTTTTTTATGAAAACAAGTAATTTAAAACTTAGGATCGAATAATGAATGAGAAAATCGAGGTATATTTGTCTTGGAATTTGTGTATAAATAAAAAATCCCATTCATTCAAAAAAATCGAGCGATTGAAAAGCTATTTGAAATACAAGGTGCTATAATAGACCAAATATGAATGGGAGAGAGTACAAATGGAGAGAAGAACAGTCATAAAATTGCGGGATCGACCGACGTTGATAAAAGAAACAGCCGAATGGTTTGCTTCAAAATGGCATCTGCCAGTTGCTGTTTATGAAGAAAGTATCCAAGCAAGCACGAGAAAAAATGCATCGGTTCCGCAATGGTATGTGGTGTTGGATGAGTGGGGAGAGATTATTGCAGGTGCAGGTGTTGTTGACAATGATTTTCATGATCGAGTAGATTTGACTCCAAATGTCTGTGCGCTGTTTGTTGAAAAAGACTACCGAAACCAACGGATTGCCAAAATGATTTTAGAAACGATCAAGCAAGACTTTGCAGAAATGGGCGTAAAGATGCTTTATCTTGTGACGGACCATACGGATTTTTATGAAAAATACAATTGGCAATTTATCGGGATGGCTCAGGATAATGAAGGAATTCCTGTGCGAGTGTACCAAATGCCGCTGTAAGAGTAGGTACATGAAACAGCATATAGAGAAGGAAACCGAAAAATTGTTCTATACTTAGAAATTTTTTCGAATCGCAGTATGCGAAATATGCACAACACAAGAATAACAAAAAAGCATGGAGAAGGCTAAACGGCCTTCCCATGCTTTTTCCTTGTTCTTTTCTCGTCGTAAATAAAAATGTTCCTAACGATTCTGAGAATAGGACGAATCGTCAAGAAAATAGCACCAGCCAAATAAAAATAGGTGCCATATCGATCGGGGATTTTAGTTAAGGAAGCAAGGCTTCCAAAAATATAGAAAATCCCGGTTAATAAATCGACAGCTAGTGAGATCAATGTGTAACGGTTTTGGAAATAGAAGCGGAAGCGACGCCCTCGTATTTCGATATCTTCTTCTTTTCCTATTTCAATCTCATGGGTATTTCGTTTGATTTTGGGCATAAAGAAAATCACCTGTATTTTTTACTGATTTCAAGGTTTCAAAACAACTTTTATATTTTTATCTTCTTTTTTGTCAAAGATCTCATATGCTTGTGCTGCTTCTTCTAGTGGTAGCGAATGAGTAATGATCTGTGTAGGATCAAATAGTCCTTCTGCAATCATTTCGTAGATTTTCGGCATCAGATGGATAATGGGTGCCTGTCCATGTTTGACCGCAATATCTCGCATGAAAAACTCTTGAAGCGGGTAAGAAGAAGCTGGCGTCATATACACACCAGTTACTTGGACGGTTCCGAATTTTTTGACAGCTTGCGAAGCCATCTGTAAAGGCGAAATCGTGCCACTTTGTAGGCTCACCAAATTTTTTGCTTTTTCTTTTACAGGCTCTAACCCGTCCATTCCTACACAATCGATGATGACATCGGCACCACCTTTAGCCAACTCATATAATTCCGTTCCAGCTTGTGCTGTGTCTTCTAAGAAATAAGTTTCCACGCCGTTGTAATTAGCCGCTTTATCTAAACGATGTTGTACTGGATCCACTGCAATCACGCGCTCTGCTCCAGCCATTACAGCGAATTTTTGAGCAAATAGACCGACTGGACCAGATCCTAGAATCACAACTGTATCGCCTTTTTTTACGCCTGCATTTTCAACGCTCCAATAAGCTGTAGGCAAAATATCTGATAGAAACAAAACTTTTTCATCAGGAAGATTATTATCTGGAACGACAAACGAAGTAGAGTCTGCATAAGGTACTCTTAGGTATTCTGCTTGCCCACCCCAATGATTGCCATTCAACTTGCCAAATCCGAAAAGCCCACCATATAACTGATCTGGATTTGATTCATCACATTGGCTTTCCATGTGATTCAGGCAGAAATGACAATGACCACAACTGATATTAAAAGGGATAACCACTCGTTGCCCTTTTTTCAATGTTTGAACTTGTGATCCTACTTCTTCAACGATTCCCATAGGTTCGTGACCTACAACATACCCTTTTTCCAAAACTGCTTCACCATGATGGTAAAGATGCAGATCGGATCCGCAAATGGCGGTTGCTGTGATACGGATGATTGCGTCTGTTGGTTCTAATATTCTTGGATCATCTACGTTTCTGATTTCCATTTTTTGTTTTCCTTGCCAAGTGACTGCTTTCATTGGAGATGCTCCTTTCAGATTCACAAAATTGTCTGCATTATTGGTACTACAGATAGTTTCATTCTAAAGGAGTTCTTATCTTTTTGATAATGAAACGCTTTTTTCTCAAAATAAAAATCCTCAAAAAAGCAAGAGTTCCAAATTTTTTTTTTATTAGAAAAAGAAGGTGTGTGCCTTCATTGTATCCTTACGTACAGTAAAGTATAGTTGAACTATTGAATCATTTTAACTATTTAAACAATAACCAATCATCATTCGTTTCAGTGAAAAAACAAATACGAGGAGGCGTAATGAAACAAATTCAAAATAAATGGAATAAACGGATCATTGTTATGATTAGTTCTGTCTGCCTGTTTTGCCTGACTGTTATGCTTTGTTTAATAAGCACCTTGGCAAATCAACATTTTATGTTAGAGCAAAACATGCAATCGGACTATGCGAAAAAAGTAGCTGCTGAGATCAATCAAGAGATCCAAAGCTATCATTATGAGATTGGAGCTCCGGCTGAAGCATTGGAAAAGATTGTTTCTGAAGAACTAGTACAAAAAAATATCGAGCTTTTCATCCGCAACAGATATGAAAAAGAACCAGTAGAACTGATCGGAGAAAAGGAAGTAGAAGAAAAGCTCCAAGAGATAATCAATACATACAAACAAGAAGAAGCAGAGGATGATCCATTTGCTAGTGAAGAAAACAATTTACTCATCTATATGACTTCTGGGATTTTTCGACGAGGAATACAATCAATTTATTTGATGTCGTTCATCGATCAGATATTGACGATACGAGAGCGAATGGTTTCTTTTCTTCCAGTGATTAGTAGTATCTTACTTGTATTGCTGAGCGGAGTGTTTTATTTATACAGAATGTCTTGGAAAAAAGTTCTTTGGTCATTTGCAGTGGTGATTGGAGGAGCAGGCTTCCAATTATTAAGTCTGTCAGTCAGTCTCTATTTGTACGATATGACCAGTCAGTTAGATATTCGAACCCAAGCACTGCAACATTTGTTAGACACATATATTTTGTCATTCATCCAATTTTTTAGTGTAGTGGCAATCGTTGAAGTAGTGATAGCAGCTGGATTATGGTGGATTGGCAAGAGAGTGAATACTGAAAAAATGGTTTTTTCAAAAAGAAACGAATATAAATAACAAGAGGTTGTGACATGAAATCTGTCACAACCTCTTGTTATGAATAAACGGTGTTCCCCTACCAACTCCTCGGTCACAAGTCACAATATTCATAAAACATAGGAAGCTATTTTTTGAAATTGTTCCTTGTGACTCGGAGCTGAACGGTAGGCTCACAACCTCTTGGTAAACGGTGTTCAAAAGCCAGTTTCTCGGTATTAAGCCAAATTTATGCAAAAATGTAGAAAGCCATTTCCCCAAAATTTTTCTTAATACTCGAAACTAAACGACTTTTTCACAACCTCTTGGTAAACGGTGTTCAATCAGCTGACCCTCGGTATTAGCTCAAAAAATGGCAAAATATGAGGAACTATTTTGCCATTTGTTTCTCTAATACTCAGGTCAGAACGCTGATTTTACAACCTCTTCCTTAAACGGTGTTCAAAAGCTTGCATTTGCGGTAATAAGCCTAACCAAACGAAAAATATGAGAAGCTATTTTTGCTTGGCTGTTCTTATTACTTGATGCAAGGCAGCTTTTTCACAACCTCCTGATTATTCAAACATTTTTTTTGCGGCACGAGCTAGAGTAGGGATGTCTTTGTCGTAACGCGGTGTTTTGACAAGACGGGACATAGGGATGCCCGCAAAATGGAAAGCAGCGATTTCTCCAGAACGTACAGCACTTTGTTCAGTAAAGATCATCTGATAAGGCTGCTCAACAAATTCTCCTGTAAAGGCCAGATTGGTTGAATGTTTAGGAATGACTTTTGGTCGATCACTTTTTGCACGGTTATTAAATAATGCGGAAGCATAAGGCATATAGACAGGGATATTATTTATTACGCTGTCGAAAATCTCTGTTTCTTTTTCACGAATATTCACTGGTCCAGGATCTACTTTTGAAAGTTGTCCAATCAGTTCTTCCAACATTTCTTTTCCGTTCATCTTAATATACTGTTTATCCACAAATTCGCCACGTCGTCTTGGATAAAGGAAATAACCCCAAATAACTGTTTCATTTGGTTTTTGAGACGTAAAATGCGGTTGATGATGCACGACGATAGACATATTGACATCTTTTTGGCCTAACGACGTGATCGGTGTGGTTGAAATAAATGAATTCAAGGCATTTCCTGGTTCTTGAGTCGTGATACGGGTGATTTCATTCAACAACAAATGGTTTTTCGTCGTCAGGGTAAAGCTGACCCATTCGCTCGCATCTCGATCCGCGAAAAATTTATCGGGATTTCCTAAGTTATAGAAACGTTCGCTGGCTTTTTTCCAGAGACTAGAAGCTGCACCATAATCCATATTTTCTACAGCTGGTGTTTCGTAATCTCCCAAAGTAGCTGAATCTGTAATGGAACCATTCGTGAAAATGACCGCTGTATCTTCATCTACCGTGACATGTTCCTCTTCCTGAGTCAATGTATTGGTCATTTTCAAACCAGTCACAGTGATTTCATCTTGCATCGGTGTTTCTTTGAATTCCCAGTCAGTGACACGGCGGTTCAAAATGATTTTGCATCCTTGTTCTTTCAAGTACTCGATCAAAGGAAGCATGATACTTTCGTACTGATTGTAACGTGTTCGATTGACGCCCACTAAATGTTCGATTTGAGTGAATTCATAAATCATTTGATGCATATAGCGACGCAATTCTTGAGCAGAACTACGTGTTCTGAAAGCAAATGTTGTTTCCCACATAAACCAGAAGTTTGTTTCAAAAAAGTGTGGATCATCTTTGAAATATTCTTCGATAGTGATATTGTCTAGTTTTTCTTCTTCTGAATCAGGCATGGCAATCAGTTTAGTCAGAAGAATACGGTCCTTGTTGTTGAAGCCCAGTTTTCCGCCGTCAATGATCCCTTTACCACCTTCCATCAAACGTGCTTTGTCAAAGGTACGGTGTTTTGCATCAAAATCTCTTGTATCTTCTTCAGCAGTCATTCCTGGCTCAGTAACAGAAGGTATTCGACTTAATAGATCCATCAAATCTACATAGGTACGGTAATTAAGCATACGACCGCCTCGAGCAATATAGCCTTTTTGGTTTTCTAATGGATGATTTTTATTCCAATATTCATCCACTACAGTGTCGGTCGGTGCACCATCATTTGAACCGTGATCATCCAATGAATAAAAGGTAATCTGATCCCCTTTCCATTTGCCTTCTTGAATCAAATAAACAGCCGCTGCCATATTGGCAATACCGGCACCAATCATTATTGCTTTACTTTTTCTCATTGTGATTCCTCCAATGTCTTCCAAGTATGTCCGTAGTGATTCAACGAAATAGGATGCTAGATGGATTCAAATTCATCATATAAATGACTGTCATCTTCGAATAGCCCTGTTTTTTTTCCTAGATATGCAGCGCCAAGGGCAAGCAAACCTAAACCGATGCCGACTTTGATTAATTTTTTACTCATGAAAAACGCCTCCTTGTTTTCTCTTTCTATATCCAAGGATAGTTCGTTTTTATGAGAATGCCAAATGATAGGGTGAGAAGAAAAAGGAAATTTTGACAAAAAAGAAGAAGTGTCTGAATGCCGTGTAAGAAAACAAGAAAATGGAAGAAGGAAAAAAGTAGAAAAAGACGTACAAAAAATAACAATAAATATTTTTGATGAATGATAAAACAACGTACAAAAAGTCTGAATAGCAGAAAAAAGTGAATCATATTAAAAAAATTATATGATATAATTTTAGTGAAAATGGTTTCCTGTCTGGCAAGAAGATGAAGGGATGATTTTGAAAAGCAAAGCACAAAAAAAGCGCCGAGAACAGCGCTGCTTTAAAAAAGCTGATGACGGACAAAGCCTTATTTTAACTTGCTATATTGATTTGAATGCTACCAATATATTTATTATAGCAAAAATCACAGCTTTTACAATAGGTGTTTTCGTTTTTTCAATTATGATGAGCTGTTGGATGAAAGGATGATTTAGCGCATGAAGAAAGAGTATACGATCGGATTAGATATCGGGACCAATTCCGTCGGGTGGTCCGTATTGACAGATGACTATCGACTGGTTTCCAAAAAGATGAAAGTAGCAGGAAATACAGAAAAGAGTAGCACGAAGAAAAACTTTTGGGGTGTTCGACTTTTTGACGAAGGCCAGACTGCCGAAGCAAGAAGAAGCAAGCGGACCGCGCGCAGGAGGTTAGCGAGACGCAGACAACGAATCCTTGAACTGCAAAAAATATTCGCACCAGAGATCTTAAAAATAGACGAACACTTTTTTGCTCGACTGAATGAAAGTTTTTTAGTCCTAGATGAAAAGAAACAGTCGAGACATCCGGTCTTTGCTACGATCAAGCAAGAAAAAAGCTACCATCAGACTTACCCGACGATCTATCATTTGAGACAAGCGCTAGCTGACTCTTCAGAGAAAGCGGACATCCGTCTCGTTTATTTAGCGATGGCTCATCTCTTGAAATATCGGGGACATTTTTTGATTGAGGGTGAATTAAATACGGAGAATTCCTCAGTGACAGAGACTTTTCGTCAATTTCTGAGCACATATAACCAGCAATTCAGCGAAGCAGACGACAAACAAACAGAAAAATTAGACGAAGCGGTCGATTGTTCTTTCGTTTTTACAGAAAAGATGTCGAAAACAAAAAAAGCAGAAACGCTCCTGAAATATTTTCCTCATGAAAAATCCAATGGTTATCTCAGTCAATTTATAAAATTAATGGTAGGGAATCAGGGGAATTTCAAAAATGTATTTGGATTAGAAGAAGAAGCAAAACTGCAATTTTCAAAAGAAACATATGAAGAAGACCTTGAAGAATTGTTAGAGAAAATCGGAGATGATTACATCGATCTTTTTGTCCAAGCGAAAAATGTTTATGATGCTGTCTTGTTATCTGAGATTCTTTCTGACAGCACGAAAAATACACGAGCGAAGCTTTCAGCAGGGATGATCAGACGCTATGACGCACATAAAGAAGACTTGGTCCTTCTGAAACGATTTGTGAAAGAGAATCTGCCGAAGAAATATCGCGCCTTTTTTGGGGATAATTCAGTCAACGGATATGCAGGGTATATCGAAGGGCATGCGACACAAGAAGATTTCTATAAATTTGTCAAAAAAGAACTGACAGGTATCCGAGGCAGCGAGGTGTTCCTGACAAAGATCGAACAAGAGAATTTTTTGAGAAAACAGCGCACATTTGATAACGGTGTGATCCCGCATCAGATCCATTTGACCGAGCTGAGAGCAATTATTGCAAACCAGAAAAAGCATTATCCTTTTTTAAAAGAAGAACAAGAAAAGCTGGAAAGTTTATTGACCTTCAAGATACCGTATTATGTTGGTCCGTTAGCAAAAAAACAGGAAAATAGTCCATTTGCGTGGCTTATCAGAAAATCAGAGGAAAAGATCAAACCTTGGAACTTACCTGAAATAGTGGATATGGAGGGCTCTGCTGTCCGGTTTATCGAACGAATGATCAACACAGATATGTACATGCCACACAACAAGGTATTGCCAAAAAACAGCCTGTTGTATCAGAAATTTTCGATCTATAATGAGTTGACTAAAGTAAGATATCAAGACGAACGTGGTCAGATGAACTATTTTTCCAGCATAGAGAAGAAAGAAATCTTTCATGAATTGTTCGAAAAGAATCGAAAGGTAACCAAAAAAGATTTACAAGAATTCTTGTATTTGAAATACGATATCAAACACGCAGAACTGTCCGGCATCGAAAAAGCATTCAACGCTTCCTATACAACGTACCACGATTTTTTGACCATGAGTGAAAATAAAAGAGAAATGAAACAATGGCTGGAAGATCCTGAATTGGCATCAATGTTTGAAGAAATCATCAAAACGCTGACTGTTTTTGAGGATCGGGAAATGATTAAAACAAGGCTGAGTCATCATGAAGCGACTTTAGGTAAACACATAATCAAGAAACTTACAAAAAAACATTACACTGGTTGGGGTAGATTATCGAAAGAACTGATTCAAGGAATCCGAGACAAACAATCGAACAAAACAATCTTAGACTATTTGATCAATGATGACGATTTTCCTCATCATCGAAATCGTAACTTCATGCAGCTGATCAATGATGATAGTTTATCGTTCAAAAAAGAAATCAAAAAAGCACAAATGATCACAGACACAGAAAATCTGGAAGAAATTGTCAAAGAATTAACAGGCAGTCCGGCTATCAAAAAAGGTATCCTCCAAAGTTTGAAGATTGTAGATGAAATCGTTGGCATCATGGGCTATGAACCAGCAAACATCGTGGTCGAGATGGCCAGAGAAAATCAAACGACGGGCAGAGGACTCAAAAGTTCACGGCCGCGGTTGAAAGCTTTGGAAGAATCACTTAAAGATTTCGGCAGTCAATTGCTGAAAGAGTATCCGACCGATAACAGCTCCCTGCAAAAAGACCGATTATATCTCTATTATTTGCAGAATGGTCGAGACATGTATACAGGTGCGCCTTTAGATATCCATCGATTATCAGATTACGATATCGACCATATTATCCCAAGAAGTTTTACGACCGATAACTCAATCGATAACAAAGTTTTAGTTTCCTCAAAAGAAAATCGTCTGAAAAAAGACGATGTACCAAGTGAGAAAGTCGTGAAAAAAATGCGCAGTTTCTGGTACGACCTTTATTCGTCTAAGCTGATCAGTAAAAGAAAACTTGATAATCTGACAAAAATCAAATTGACGGAAGAAGACAAGGCAGGATTCATCAAACGGCAGTTGGTGGAAACGCGTCAGATTACCAAACACGTAGCCGGTATTTTACATCATCGGTTCAATAAAGCAGAAGACACAAATGAACCGATACGTAAAGTTCGGATCATCACGCTCAAATCTGCACTAGTCAGTCAATTCAGAAACCGTTTCGGGATCTATAAAGTACGTGAGATTAATGAATATCATCACGCACATGATGCATATCTGAACGGTGTGGTCGCTCTTGCTCTTTTGAAGAAATATCCGCAACTAGCACCGGAATTCGTTTATGGCGAATATCTGAAGTTCAATGCGCATAAAGCAAACAAAGCGACGGTAAAAAAAGAATTTTATTCGAACATCATGAAATTTTTCGAAAGTGACACACCGGTTTGCGATGAAAATGGCGAGATTTTCTGGGACAAATCAAAAAGTATCGCACAGGTAAAAAAAGTCATCAATCACCACCATATGAATATCGTGAAAAAAACAGAAATTCAAAAAGGAGGCTTCTCAAAGGAAACAGTTGAGCCTAAAAAAGATTCTTCTAAGCTGTTACCTCGGAAAAACAACTGGGATCCAGCTAAATACGGCGGGTTAGGTAGCCCAAACGTTGCTTACACAGTCGCTTTCACTTATGAAAAAGGAAAAGCGCGCAAACGGACAAATGCGCTAGAAGGCATCACAATCATGGAGAGAGAAGCATTTGAACAATCCCCCGTTTTATTTTTGAAAAACAAAGGGTACGAACAGGCAGAAATTGAGATGAAATTGCCTAAGTACGCGCTATTTGAACTAGAAAACGGGCGTAAACGAATGGTCGCAAGCAATAAGGAAGCACAAAAAGCCAATTCATTTCTCTTGCCGGAGCATCTGGTCACACTTCTTTATCATGCAAAACAGTACGATGAGATTTCTCATAAAGAAAGTTTTGATTATGTGAATGAACACCACAAGGAGTTTTCAGAAGTGTTTGCCCGTGTCCTCGAATTTGCAGGGAAATATACCTTGGCAGAGAAAAATATTGAGAAACTGGAAAAAATTTACAAAGAAAACCAAACGGATGATCTAGCTAAACTAGCAAGTTCTTTTGTCAATCTCATGCAGTTCAATGCGATGGGCGCACCGGCTGATTTCAAATTTTTTGATGTGACGATTCCGCGAAAAAGGTACACTAGCTTGACTGAGATCTGGCAGTCAACGATTATTCATCAATCAATCACCGGATTATATGAAACTCGTATCAGGATGGGGAAATAAATGGGATGGCGCACAGTAGTGGTCAACACACATTCAAAATTAGCATACGTAAATAATCATTTGATTTTCAAAAATGCTGAAAAAACCGAACGTCTCCATCTGTCAGAAATTGATGTGCTGTTATTGGAAACCACAGATATCACTATCACAACGATGCTCTTGAAACGATTAGTCGATGAGAAAATACTCGTGTTGTTTTGTGATGACAAGCGACTTCCTGTTGCTAAGCTGTTGCCGTTCTACAGTAGACATGACAGCAGTTTGCAGTTAACGCGACAATTGGCGTGGTCTCCTGAAAAAAAGGGGCAGGTATGGACAGCAATTATTTCCCAGAAAATCCAGAACCAAAGCAATTTCTTGCAAAAGCAATCATTTACTGAAAAAGCAGAATCAATACAAGAATTGCACGAAGGTTTACTTGAATTTGACCCAACGAATCGCGAAGGCCATGCTGCAAGAATCTATTTTCAAACATTGTTCGGCACGAAGTTTACTCGTGAAGAAAACAATGAGATCAATGCAGGATTAGATTACGGATATACACTGTTGTTGAGCATGTTTGCCCGAGAAATCGTCAAAAATGGTTGCATGACACAATTTGGATTGAAACATGCGAATCAATTCAATGATTTTAATTTGGCTAGTGATTTCATGGAACCATTCCGACCGGTCATAGACGAGATTGTTTATCGCTACCGCAACTGCGAATTTCCTGTGATCAAGCGGCGTTTGTTTGATTTATTTACCAATAAATACAGTTATGGAAAAAAAGAAATGTTTCTTACCAACATCGTATCGGATTATACGAGTAAAGTAATCAAAGTATTGAATAACGAGACGGAAGGAGTCCCTCAATTTCGGATATGAGTTATCGTTATATGAGAATGATTTTAATGTTTGATATGCCTACTGAAACAGCCGATGAACGAAAAGCATACAGGAAATTCAGAAAATTTTTATTGAGCGAAGGATTCATCATGCATCAGTTTTCCGTGTACAGTAAATTGTTGCTGAATCCTACAGCTAGCCAAGCGATGCTGAAACGATTAAAAAGCAATAACCCTAAAAAAGGATTTGTCACACTACTCACGGTAACGGAAAAACAATTCGCGCGTATGGTTTATTTGAGCGGGGAAAGAGATACAAGTGTGGCTAATTCGGATAAGCGAGTCATTTATCTAGGGGAGGACGAAGATGCTGAATCTTAATTTTCCATTATTGGAACAGCCTCTGTCACTGGAAAAAGCTACATTTTTAATCGTAGAAGATGTCACTGTGTTTGCAAAAATCGTGAAATGGTTCTATCAGTACAGTGAATCCCATGAACTAAAGCTGTTCAACGATAAATACAAAGAATTAAAAGAGTCAGATTTACTGATTATCACAGATGTTTTAGGTTTTGACATCAATTCGGCATCGACTTTAAAATTGATCTACGCAGATTTGGAGCGCCAGCTCAATGAAAAAGTAGAAGTGAAATCAATGATTGATAAACTGACAGCGACAATCAGTGAGCTGATCGGGTACGAGTTGTTGGATCACGAACTCGATTTAGAAGGAGACGAGATCACGGTCTTGGAATTATTCAAAGCATTGGGTATCAAGATCGAGACAAGAAGTGATACTATTTTTGAGAAATTACTTGAGTTGCTTCAGGTTTATAAATACTTGTCTAAGAAAAAATTATTGGTTTTGATCAATGTGTGTTCCTATCTCACGGAAGAAGAAATAAGCGAAGTGCAAAATTATATTTCGTTATATCATATGGAAGTGCTATTTGTAGAGCCGCGTTCGATCAAAGGGATAAAACAATTTGTCTTGGATAAAGACTATTTCTTGAACTTGGAAAACATGGTATAATGGTAAAAAAGAGAAGCGTTCAAAGCTGAAGTTTTGCTATGAACGAGTAGCGTGATTATGAAACATTGACGGAAAAATTTTTTCTGCGAGGTTTTAGAGCTATGCTGATTTGAATGCTTCCAAAACATCTACAACACGAACTAGAAATCGCCAAATGTTTTAGAGCTATGCTGATTTGAATGCTTCCAAAACCAAAGAAATAATTGCAGAAGTCCAAAAGCTGTTTTAGAGCTATGCTGATTTGAATACTACTCTAGCAAAAACAGCCTTGCACTTATCGAAAGAGGATTAGTGTCAAGGGTGTTTTTCATATGAGTGGACGGAATTATCTGTTTTCTTTTACAATTGATAATAGATACTTTGCTGTATAGTCAGTAGCTGATATAAAAGTATCGGCTCTTAAATGGAAAAAAGATAGGTGGCGACGCAATGTTTAACACACAATTGATCGGTTATTTAGAATGGATCATTGCTATTTTAAATATTTGTTCTATCGGTATCTTAATTGCTGGGATCGTTCTTGTTCTATTCAAACTTTTTGATTGGTCTCATGTCAAGAAAAACTATGCAGAATGTAATGCTCGTAATGCAGATACAAGAAAACTGTTAGCAAGTTATATTTTGTTAAGCTTGGAAGTACTAGTCGTTGCTGATATCATCGAGTCAGTTATCAAGCCGACTTGGACAGATATTTTGAAGCTTGCACTTATTATTATCATTCGAACAGTCATTTCTTATTTCTTGAATCAGGAAATAGAAGACAAAGAGAAACAAAGAAGAGGAGAGGTAGGATGACGACAGAGTTGATGCAGTTTCTTCTTCCATATTTTGAAAAACTTGTACTGGGACTTGATATTTTTGCTATCTGTTTATTGATTTGGGGAGTTTGTCTGTCGATTAAGGATTTCTTGAAATACTTATTTGTCCATACAGAAGCGAAAAACGACCGAGTCAGCGAGAACAATGCTATTAAAAAGATGTTAGGAGGCTATATACTTCTAAGTTTGGAAATTCTTGTTTCAGCTGGAATCATCGAATCGATTATCAAGCCTACTTTGCAGGATATTTTCCAACTAGCTGCATTGGTAGTTATCCGAACGATCATTTCTTATTTTTTAAATAAAGAAATCGGGCCAGTAGACGTTCCAAATAAGTGAGGTTATGAGCTCGCCGTTTATCGAGAGGTTGTTAAGAAGTGGGCAGATTCAAGGAATGAGAAGAAATTTACGAAAATTTCGGCTTATTTCCGAAGAAGTTACTTTTGGAATATTGTTTACTCAGAATAAGAGGCTGTGACACAATGTTTGTCACAGCCTCTTATTTATTTTGCACAGCTGAAACGATTGCTCGTTCGATCGTATTGATTGAAATAGGAATAATATTCTCATATTGGACTGCATCCGGTGTATATAATGTACGTTCACATAACACTCGGTTCGAGGATTGCTGTGCATACTTCTTTATATCAGATATACTTGCATAAATTGTTGGTGCAACTTGAAAATCAAAAGTAGTTACAGCTTCCAAGGCTTCCCGATAAATCAGATAATGAACATCCGAATTTGTGACGATATAGATAGTCAGACGTTCTTTTGTCAGACGGAGAATTCCACTTAATTCGATGACAAAAGCTCGCATGCAATTAGGATTAAACCGTAGATCATAAGGTAGTCGTTTGGCCCAACTGGAAAAAAGAGTTTGGACTTCTTTATACAAATTTGTCTGTTCCTCATTTAGAAGATAAAATTTTTCTGGCATGAATAATTGATAGTTATCCCAAGCCGAACGCATCAGATGAATCAGCGCACGTTCAAATGGCTGATTCCCGAATAATTCTTGATGGAAATGAGTTTCAAAAGTAGCAACTAGTTCTTTTATTTCGGGAGTATTGTCAATAAACACTTGGTGTAGCTGTTGAAAATCTTCCGCAATCAACTGATAAGAATGGCAACCATAATTACAAAGATTGAACAGTGTCAAAATAAAGGCAAATTCTTCTTTTTTATAATAGGTTTGGAAATCAGTGGTTTCCCATGCTGACTCGACATAATTGTAAATAGGACGTTTTTTGATTTCTTCGATAAATGTTGGATCTATTGTCACAGTACATAACTGTTGGCGTAAGAAACTAATAGCAAAACCAATCGATAAGATTTCTTTATTTTCTTTATCATAAAATCTACCGCTATTCTCCGTTACAGATTCAATGAAACGATCCGCACGTTCAAAAAATGATTCAGGTAGCTCCCAGGACTTAAAGCTGCCTAAACGATAAGCCACATTAAGAAGCAACAGACGTCTTTCCATTTCAGTGAATCGAGGGGAGTAGCGGTCGATTTCGATCCCACAATCATGAAAATAAGCCAATACTTGTTTTTTTAAGGAGTAAGCTTTGCTGACAGAGATGAATTCACACTCAGTTAGTTGGAGATAATCAGGTTCATTTTCTTCCAAATAAAGCAGGCAAGTTTTTAAAAACAACGAATTTTGGGTCAATTGCTGCATGATCTTACATCGAGGTATATGTTCTGAAAAATATAAAGTGTAACAATCTTTTTCTCGATGCGTATAAACAATTTGTTCTTCAAATTCTTTTTTTATGTTATTGATATCATTGAGTAAAGTGGTTTTGCAAACATGTAGAAGATAGGAGAGCTTTTCTAGATTGACTTCTTTATTTACATAGAATTGCCCACATAAAAACAGCTGTCTCAAAATATTCTTCTCAATATATTCTTCAATCATAGTAAAGCCTCCATCTTGTATTTTTTTGCACAATATGGAAAATATTATGACATGTTTTCTTTTTGAAATCATCAGTTAATTTCTGAAAAAGCCTGTAAATTCCGTTAATAAAAGATTTTTATGTTATAAAAATTGAAAAATAAATATTTTCATTAGAAAATAGATTGTGAATTTTTAACAATTAAACGGAATGCAAATACAGTTGATGAATGAATGATAGTCATTTAAGTTATTTGTTCGTTTTTTTTAGACTATCCATTTTAGAAGTCTGATTTATTAAAAAATTGTTCGTTTTTCCACGTTTAATTATCAGAAAAATCCGACTTTATTTATTTTTGTTTGAAATATTCTACGTGAATCTGATGTTATAAAAAAAATTTTCTCATTTTTGGCGCTATAGTGAAGTGGTGTTACAGATAAGTACATGTATCTGCGAGACATTGACCAACGAAATATGGAGGGAAGAAACATAATGGAAAATAGACAACTGGTTATTCTGGCAAATTAGTTGTATTCCCCCTGTTTTCCATCTATTTTTCCCACGAGATAAGTGCCGTTATCCTATAAGAGGCAACAAGCGACAATCTAATATTTATGTTTTTTGCTCGGCAAAACGAATTATTTCAGACTTCCCTGAAATAATCGATACGCCTGAAAAATCTTCCTACGTATAATAAAAGTATCAATTAAGTAGGAGGAGATAGGATGAACTGGTACAAATTGACGGTAGAAGATACATTGAAAAACCATCAAACATCAACAGAAGGGTTGTCGCAAGAAGAACGGCAGAAACGCCTGACTGATCAAGGATATAATGAGATAGAAGCAAGACAGCAGACAAAACGATGGAAAAAAATAGCAAAACACTTTACTGATCTGCTGATGATCGTGTTGATCATTGCCTCTTTTTTGAAATTTGCTTCGAGCGAATACATCGAAGGAAGTATTATTTTATTCGTAGTGATCGTCAACGGACTCGTTAGTTATTGGCAAGAAAGAAAAGCAGAAGAATCGTTGAATGGTTTGAAGCAGCTGATGGGACAAGAAGCGATAGTACTATCGAACGGGATGCAAGTAAAAATCCCTGCGAAAGAACTAGTAAAAGGAGATGTCATTGTCTTACGTGCCGGATATGTCGTTCCAGCAGATGTTCGGTTGATCGAAGTACATGATCTACTAGTAGAAGAATCGATTTTGACGGGAGAATCAGAAGCATCTGAAAAAAATCATTCCGTTTTGGCAGCAGAAGAATCAATCGGTGACCAGAAAAATATGGCTTTTTCAGGAACACTTGTACAATTTGGTTCTGCAGTCGGTGTCGTTGTAGAAACAGGAAACACGACAGAAATCGGTAAAATCAATCAAGCACTGCAATCGGTCGAACAACAAACGACGCCTCTGATCAAAAAGATCAACCGATTGAACAAACAAATTTTTCAAGGCATTCTTTGTTTAATCTTGTTCTTAGTTGTTTTTACAACATTCCGCTATGGCATGGATTGGCATATCCTTCTTTCAGCTATGATCGCTTTGGTGGTGTCAATGGTACCCGAAGGATTACCAGCTGTTTTGACCATGATCCTATCCGTTGGAGTACATGAAATGGCAAAAGAAAAGGCGATCATCAAAGGACTTCCTTCGGTAGAAACATTAGGTTCTATGACAGTGATCTGTTCAGATAAGACAGGGACATTGACAAAAAATGAAATGACAGTTGTGGATGTAGCAGCAAAAGAAGAAACTCGCGTACTGTCTATTATGAAAAATTGTCAGGAATTAAAGACGAAAGAAGAACAGAAAATAGAAAATTTAAGTGGCAATCCGACAGAACTTGCACTGATTCGACACACAGAAACAGCCAATCTGCCTTTGAAAAAAATAGAAGCAAAGATTCCGTTCAGCTCTGAATACAAATATATGGCAACGATGCATACGGAGGAAAAAGGAACGGTGATTTACGTCAAAGGTGCGCCAGAAGTATTATTGGCTAAATCAACTCTTTCTTATTCAGAACAAGAAGCATGGGGTCAAACAGCCACAGCGTTTGCGAAAAAAGGTCAGCGTGTTTTAGGATTTGCTTACAAAAAAGTAGATTCGAAACAGGAACTCACGCATGAGTCTTTAACCCAATTAACTTTTGCAGGGATTGCCGGGTTGATTGATCCGCCAAAAAAAAGTGCAGTCAAAGCTGTAAAGGAATGCCAACAAGCAGGGATCTCAGTGAAAATGATTACAGGGGATCACAAAGATACAGCAAAAGCAATCGCGGAACAAATTGGCTTAAAACATACTGCTAAAGTTTTAGAAGGAATCGATTTGGATCTTATGTCTGAAGAAGAGTTGACTCGACAAGTACCAAAAGTCGATGTCTTTGCTCGAACGACACCAGAACACAAACTGCGAATCGTGAAAGCTTTGCAGAAAAATGGAGAAATCGTCGGAATGACCGGAGACGGCGTAAATGATGCACCTGCTTTGAAAAGAGCCGATATAGGAATCGCTATGGGAATCAAAGGTAGTGAAGTAAGCAAACAGGCAGCTGATATGGTTTTAGGAGATGATAATTTCCATACGATTGCAAAAGCCGTAAAAGAAGGTCGGCGCATTTTGGATAACTTGCAAAAGACCATCAATTTCTTCTTACCAACTGCATTAGCTCAAGGATTGATTTTGATTTGGGCGCTGATACTGAATCGCCCGCTACCTTTGTCCCCAGTACAGATTTTATGGGTCAATATGGTAACGACAATCACTTTATCTTATGCATTAGGGTTCGAGTCGCCAGATCCAGAAATCATGAAGCGTCCACCGAGAGATCCAAAGCAAGGAATCCTATCTGGTTATCATTTGTTTCGGATCATCTATGTCGCACTACTGATCATGGTTCCTGCCTATTTATTGGCTATGCAATTTGAAGGGCAAAGCTTACAGCAAACCATTCTTCTGCAAAATATCGTCTTAGCTCAAGCTGTTTACATGATCAATTGCAGAGAGTTGTCCAAGCCGTCACTGAACCAAGGTCTTTTGCAAAACAAATCGCTTTTTCTTTCATTAGGTATCCTTGCTTTATTGCAGGGGATGGTTATTTTTCTGCCAATCGGTCAGCAGCTGATCGGTACAGTAAGTTTAACGATGACACAACAGTTATTGATTGGGGCAAATGTGATTCTTCTATTCTTAGTTGTAGAAATAGAAAAAGGGATCATGAATAAACTGTTTCGCAAAAAAGAAAAAACAGCTAGAGAATTCAGTCGCTAGCCGTTACTATAAAAAAGTTTTGAAAGTGAGTTCAGTCAAACGATTGAGCTCATTTTTCGTTGGAATAGAAGAAATGTATACAATAGGGATATCTAGAGAATCCAACGGGAAATTGGAAATCAAGATATCTGTTTTTTCAAAAGAAATAGTGGAAAGATCGGTTAGTTCGATAGGTAAGAAGCAGACACGTTTTCCCAAGTAATCTTTTAATTCCTGCTGCAAGAACGCCTTCCATGAAGGTTCTCCTTGGAAAATAAAATAGACATTGAACAAATTCGGTTTGATAGAAAAAATCGTTTGTTGGATCAGTAAAGACAAGAGTTGAAGAAAGTAATTTGGTTCATTGATTTCCATTTCTTTTTTTAGATCGTTCAGTAAATTCTCTTTCTGCTGATACAAGTGTGCATATTGCTGATCATACGTCTCTAAAAAACGATGGTATTGGCGTTCCAAAGGTTCGATCAGTATTGGCGATTCATGATATTTTAATACGAGGAGAGCCAAGTTATCAGTCAGAGATGTTTTTTTTAGTTGATCAAGAGACAGCTCTGAAGCTAGTTCCTCTACAAACGTTTCGAGGACCTCTAAAAATGGAGAATGATGCAGGCAGCGAGCGATTTCTTGTCCATAGTTATTGTTGTAATTCCAACTTTCCAGAAAGCAGAAAGAAGCAAAAGAAAGCTCAGTGTCTTTAAGGTAAATACCTTCCTTTAAATACAATTTTTTCAATGCAGAGTCATACAGGGAGGAGAGTGTGCTGTTGATATGGATAGAAGAATCTAACCGGCAATTCGCTTTTATACGGATCGTATTGATAAAGAACCAACATGTTCCGAAAATCTCTTCTGTTTCAACAGCTAGTTCAGTTTGACTGAGGTTTCTTAAAAATTGAAAATAATGGGATTCATGGATTGAATAATCCTCGAAAAAATAGTTGTTATGAGTGAAAGGAATCAGCAATCGATGATAGAAAGTACGAATCGCACGCTCTTTTCCAAGAATACAAGCTGTATATTTCGTCAAATCGATCTGCAAGTCGTAACTTGCTAAACGCTGATTGATTTTAGTCACATGTCTTTTCAATGTCCCATAAGAAAGCCCATGATCCGCTAGAAAATCAGGGACAGCAACTTTTTTTGTAAAAAGCAGATTTTTCAGCAGTTCGACACTGACTGATTGTTTGAAAAAAATCTCCCAAAGGTCATTTGTTAATAAATTTTGCTGGTTTTGCAAACTGATTCCTGCTTGATCGCTGAAGATGTCCCAGCCTTCGGGCAGATGAGAGCGAATAGATTGAAGGTCAGAAAAAATCGTTCGTTCGGTTGTCCCTATGATTTCAGCTAATTCATTTACGGTTATCTTTGTATGATTCAGCAATTGTTCGACTAAAGAAACATGACGTCGAATATCTTTTTCGGTAATGATTTTTTTCATTAGTGAATACATAAACCAGGCTCCCTTCTATTCTAAGAATACGGAGAAAATAAACGGTGGTCAAGTTTCATCTGATCTTTCAACCAGTATTCATTTTTCTATTCTTACGTGGTATGTTTGAATAAAGAGAATCAATAAGAAAGAGATGGAAGCAGATGCTAACGGAAAAAGAACTAATCGATCACATCGATGAAACATACAATTTGTCTCCAGAATATATTTTTAAAAAATTCCCTGATTATTGCGTATTCAGACATCAAAAAAGCAAAAAATGGTTTGGGGTCCTGATGTCTGTTCCAGAAGAAAAAATCTATGATGATGCAAGTGACCATAGGATCATCGATATCCTTGATTTGAAGGTCGATCCTGAACTTGGCGGTATTTTGCGAGGAAAAGAGGGGTATTTTCCAGCCTATCACATGAATAAAGAACATTGGATCTCTGTTGATCTACGTAAAATAGAAAAACTAGATGAACTAGCAGGTTTGATTGATGAAAGTTTCAAATCAACGCAATGAATGTATAGGACAATAGAGAAGAGGTTGTGACAGAAGTGTTTAGCTTCAAGAAATAAGAAGGAATTTACGAAAATAGCTTCTCAAATTTTTGGGAAATTTGGGCTTATTTCTGAAGAAGTTACTTCTGGAACACCGTTTGTTCGAAAAAAAGAGCTGCGACAAGAATTTTGTCACAGCTCTTTTCTTTTTATTTTCCTAAATAAAATTCTCGCATCGTTTTTGCAATCATTTTGATCAAAGGATGATCTTCTGTGAAGCTAGAAGATAAATAAATTGTTCGTGTCAAGGGCAAATCTTTGATTTCCCGCAAGACGAAAGGATCATTTTTATCGTAAGACCAAGAAACTTTTGGGAAAAAGCTAACAGCTAAGCCTTGCTTGACAATAGAACGTAATGTCGCAGGATCATCTGTCGTCGAACTGATCGTCAATTCGATACTTTTCGCTTCAAGTGCTGCATCCAGTGTATGACGGAAGGCATTGCTCTTTGACAGCATCAAGATGGGGGTGCGTTGGATATCTTCTAATTGCAGATGTTCTTTTTTCGCAAGAGGATGTTTCTTAGGAATGGCTACATAAACAGGTTCTTTCATGATAGGAATATTGGTCATGCCAGGCTTCATCTCCGAAGTGATGTACAGTACAGGGTCGGTAATATCATCTGGTAAATGATGTTGCATGATCGTTAATTGGATATCAGGATGCTTTTCCATAAAAATTCGGACCAAGTTCGGAATAGAAACAGAGGCTACCTCTAAATACAAAATGACGGAAGTAACGATCTTCTCATTGACCGAAGACAATAATTTGATTCCTTCTTCTAATGTGTCTAATGTTTTGACTGCATATGGATAGAATTCTTCTGCATAAACAGTTGTCTCAATGTTTCTACCGCTATGGTAAAACAAAGGGACTCCTAATTCGTTTTCCAAATGTTTGATCGCACGGCTCAAGGCAGGTTGAGAAATAAATAATTCTTTGGCTGCTTGGGTGACATTTTTTGTTTCGAACACTTTTTTAAAATACTGTAGATGAAGCAATTTCATAATTATCCATCCCATCCATACCTTTTTGTTATGGTTTTTTCTTTTTTTGGCATTTTTTATTATAGCAGAAATTGACTAAGATAGCAGTGGAAAAAGTAAGTGCTAAGGAGGCGAGGCTCATGAGTACAGGTTTCTTATTTCCTGGGCAAGGCAGTCAGAAGTTAGGGATGTTAGCGGATATCCCTGAAATGTACATGGAACGTTTAGAAAATGTGACGGGGTATCGGTTAGTTGATAAAGAAGAAAACTATCAAGATACGGTTTTTATCCAGCTAGCATTACTGACAAAAGCAGTATTTTATTTAGATGAAATGGAAAAAAACGGTATTCAGCCTGATATTGTAGCAGGACATTCGATCGGTGCTTTTTGTGCAGCTGTTGCTTGTCGATCTTTGACATTTGAAAATGCAGCGGAACTAGTCTATCACCGCGCAGTCTTAATGAAAGAAGCTTATCCAAGCGGTTATGCAATGGGCGTAGTAGTAGGTGTGACGAGAAGCGAAGCAGAGGAAATTGTAGCAAAAACATTTGATCCTGACCACCCAGTTTATTTGTCAAATGAAAATTGTCCCATGCAACATACGTTATCTGGGAGTATCGAAGGTTTATCCGTTACGTTGGCAGAAGCCAAACGGCACCAAGCGCAAACAGCGAAGCTGCTGAAAGTTCCTGTGCCATCTCACTGTCTCTTGATGAATGATACGGTCAAGAAATTCAAGCCGTATATGCAGTCTGTCCATCTATCTGATGCTAGATGTTTGTATATAAAAAATACGGATGGAAGAGCCACTCAGGACGCAGAAGAGATTCGTAAAGATTTGTTGGAAAACCTAGCTTTCCCTGTGCAATGGAACCAAATGATGGACTTGGCAAAAGAATTAGGAATGGATCTGACGATTGAATTTCCCCCCGGCAATACTTTGACAAAGCTGATTCATACAAAATTTGGTGTAGATAAAGGGATCCGTACGATCAATCTAGACCAACATGGTATTGATGACGCCACGTTTCTATATCAAAAATGGAGATGACTAATTATGGAAAAACCAAACCGCAACTGGGCTTCTAAACGCGAAAAAAAAGCGCAGCGATTGGAAAAAATCAGCAACTTGCTCAATGGCAAGTATGTAGAAACTGAAAAAATCGTAGAAGTGATGGAAAAACTGATTGCTCCCGGCGACAAAGTTGTATTAGAAGGCGACAATCAAAAACAAGCAAGTTTTCTTTCAGAAAGTCTTGAAAAAGTAGATGCAGAAAAAGTGAATGATCTGCATTTGATTATGTCTAGTATCTCACGACCAGAACATTTGAATATTTTTGAAAAAGGAATCGCAAGTAAGATCGATTTTTCTTATGCAGGTGCACAAAGCTTGCGTGTCGCCCAAATGATTGAAGACGGCACAATGAAATTAGGTGATATCCATACTTATTTGGAACTTTATGGACGCTTATTCATCGATTTGATTCCAAATGTCGTTTTAGTAGCTGCAGATAAAGCAGACAAAGACGGCAACTTGTATACAGGTTTCAATACAGAAGAAACACCAACAATCGTCGAAGCCGCAGCTTTCAAAGATGGTATCGTGATCGTTCAAGTCAATGAAGTCGTTGATAAACTTCCTCGTGTCGATATTCCTGGAGACTGGGTAGATGTTGTTGTAAAAGCAGATCAACCTTATCAATTAGAAGCACTATTTACGCGCGATCCTCAAAACATCACAGAATTGCAAATCCTAATGGCGATGATGGCAATCAAAGGAATCTACGCAGAACACGGCGTACAATCTTTGAATCATGGTATTGGATTCAATACAGCAGCTATCGAATTGTTATTGCCAACTTATGGCGAATCACTAGGGTTGAAAGGGAAAATCGCGAAGAACTGGGTATTGAACCCACATCCAACGATGATTCCAGCTATCGAATCAGGTTGGGTTGAAAGCATCCATAGTTTCGGTGGCGAAGTCGGTATGGAAAAATATATTGCTGCTCGTCCAGATGTATTCTTTGTCGGAAAAGACGGCACGATGCGTAGTAACCGAACATTATCACAAGCTGCAGGACAATATGCCATCGATATGTTTATCGGTTCAACCTTGCAACTAGACTATGAAGGAAATTCTTCGACCGTAACAAAAGGACGTCTATCTGGCTTTGGCGGTGCGCCTAACATGGGACATAATCCTG
Source organism: Enterococcus sp. E5-162 (assembly GCF_035725965.1). Lineage (NCBI taxonomy): Bacteria > Bacillati > Bacillota > Bacilli > Lactobacillales > Enterococcaceae > Enterococcus > Enterococcus sp. E5-162. Next base: position 77,594 of record NZ_JAPRFV010000005.1, read on the forward strand.
GCGGTCGTCGTCATTCTACACCAGCATGGCAATCACTTCGCAACAATGATGATCCATTAGGGAAAGGACAAAAATTAGTTGTTCAAATGGTGGAAACATATGGTTCAAATAAAAAACCAGTCTTTGTCGAAGAATTAGATGCACTAGCTGTTCAAAAACAAGCAGGCTTAGCCAATGCACCAGTGATGATCTATAGCGAAGACACCACACATATCGTGACAGAAGAAGGAATTGCTTATTTGTACAAAGCAAAAACAAAAGAAGAACGCCAAGCAGCAATTGCAGCAATCGGCGGTGTTACACCTCTTGGAATGACAAGTACGAAAGAATCACTAGACCGTTTGCGCGATGCCGGCATCGTGAAATTGCCAGAAGATCTAGGCATCAAACGTAGTGAAGCGAAACGTTCATTATTAGCTGCACAAACCATCGATGATTTGATCGAATGGTCAGATGGCCTGTATGAGCCGCCAATGAAATTCAGAACTTGGTCATAAAATTGGCGAGAAAAACCTTTTGTCGCCATTTACCCAGGTGGAAGAAGAAAGACGAATAAGCAGAACGTGTATGCTCTGTTTTACAAAAAGGGGAGAGATCCATGGAACAATTAGCTTATAAATATCCAACGAAACAGCCGATCAATAAGAAAATCCATGTAGGAGTGGTCGGTTCAGGTGATTTGGAAATCTTGATGTTTCCAACAGAAAAAAAAGAATCTACTGTAAAAATCTGTACAGGAAGCGATGGCTTCGGCGAAGTATGGAACAACGTATTAACGAGATTTTTTGATCGTTATCCAATTTCAGCAGATATCGTGATCAATGACTTCGGTGCTACACCAGGAGTTGTGTACCTACGATTGACGCAAGCAATGGAGGAACTTTCAGATGAAAAATAGTTTTGTAGAATTAAACGCCAGAGAACGAGTGAACGCTCTACTTGACAATGGACGTGAATTGATTGATCCATTCGATCAAATCATCGCGCCAAGTTTGCCGGCACAAGGAATCGTCCCTGAAAGTGATGACGGGATTGTTGTCAGCCGTGGCACGATCAATGGCAAACAAGCAGTAGTAATCGCTATGGAAGGAAAATTCCAAGGTGGCGGTATCGGTGAAGTTTCCGGTGCAAAAATCGTTGCTGCACTCGAACATGTATTAGAAGAAAACAAAAAAGGAAATGAAATTTTTCCAGTCATCGTACTAGATACAGGCGGTGTTCGTCTGCAAGAAGCGAACTACGGACTGTTATCTATTTCAGAAATCGGAAATGTAATCATTGCTTTGAAACAATATGTACCAGTCATCGGTTTGATCCCAGGACGTGTAGGATCATTTGGCGGTATGTCGATTACTTCAGCATTGATGAGTTATTTAATCGCAACAAAAAAAGCGAGAGTCGGTTTGAATGGTCCAGAAGTTATTGAGCAAGAAGCAGGTGTTCGAGAATTTGATTCTAGTGACAAAGACTTGATTTGGAATACATTAGGATCTCGTCAACGGGTAGAATCAAAAATCATTGATGAACTAGTGACTGATAGTGTAGAAGCAATCAAAGCTGCTGTCATCGCAGCAATGGACGAACGAAAAGACACGCATCGCAGTGAAAGCTCAGCATTTTATTTATCATTACTTGATTCTTTGGATCTTTCAAAACCAATGAGCATTGACGATTACAATGAAGCAATTGCTAACCATCAAGCAAAATCAATGGACTTACCAGAAGTAGCAGAAGGAAATGAACCAGCTGCAACAAGTGTTGGTTACGATTGGTTTGCGGCACTAACTGGCATGAAAAATCCAACTTCTTCTATTAGTACTGTGTATTATGGTAAATCAAGTAAATTCATAGAAGAAGCCATCGTGACATCGATCGTACCTGATCCTAAAAATCCGATGTACCGTGTACGAAACGGTGAAGTTGGTTTAGTTGAAGGTTTCCGCATGGGACAAATTTTAACTCATGTTTACGAAGAAGATAAAGATAAAAAAGTGAAACGGCCAATCGTCGTTGTGATCGATGTACCAAGCCAAGCATACGGTTATAACGAAGAATTGATCGGTATCCATGTGGCTTTGGCTAATAGTGCTGCTGCTTATGCAAAACTCCGTCAAGCTGGACATCCAGTTATTGGATTGATTGCAGGAAATGCTATTTCAGGTGCGTTTTTAGCACATGGATTACAATCAAGCCGCTTGATTGCTTTAAATAATAAAGAAATCACTGTCCAAGCGATGTCTAAAGAAAGTGCTGCACGTGTGACAAAACGTTCGGTTGCTGAAATCGAAGCAGCTGCTGAAAAAGTTCCAGCTATCGCTTACGATATCAATAATTATACAAAACTAGGAGCAATCTATCATTTCCTAGAAGATATCACCGACCAAGCTGCTTCAGAACAAAATGTCAGCAAAGTCATCGAAGCAATCAATGAAGCCATTCAAGATGTCCGCAATACAAATGATACGATGCTGACAAATCGATACACGAATGAAACAGCCAAAACATTCGGACGTGTCGAAACAAATAAAGTCCGTGCCAAAATGGACGAAGAATGGGATGCATAAAAAATGATTCAAGCACATGATATTGTTGTTTTTGATAAAAAGGAAATCAAGAAAGAGTTGCCAGAATGGTTGAAGCTTTCTCAACAAGTGTATGGTGTCGTTCGGCGTGCTGAACCTACTGATCGGGGGTTTTTGCCGATTGGTCTGCGAGGTACGGCACGAAATCAGCGCTTGGCTCTTGAGATTCCAAGTGACTCTGTTCAAAAAGTGATCTATCCATGGACAATCATTGATCGAGAATCTTTTCGAGAAAAGGAAGTTGCCCCCTTTCCTGTTTATCAGCAATTTCATGCGGCTAGAAACATATTATCAGGGTGCAAATGGGGGATCGGCGGCAGCTTAGGATTTGAATTATCAACTGGGATTCCGGCAGTAAAAGAAACCAGCGATTTTGATTTGCTGCTGTACGCAGATTCACCGATTGAATTGCCAATTCAGGCAATTCAATCGCATCCTGCTTTTTTTGAGCAATTCGATACCCAAGTCATTACATCAAAAGGCGGATTTTCGCTAAAAGAATACTTGCGGACACCAGAGAAAAAACTCCTGTTGAAAACAACAACAGGGCCAAAACTAACCAAAGAGATTTGGTAATAAACTAAAAGTGAGAGAAAGCGATGTTTGAAAACAAAAAAATCAAAATCAACGTAAGTGACTTCCAGAAAGTATCAGCTGTAACGGCTGTTATGATGCAAACGATATTGAGCTTTGCTTTGGCAAACAGCCACAGCGCAACAAATACAGCTTTTCTTGGTACCTTTTACGTCATCGTTAAATACACAGCACCAATGTTTATTTTTGCAATTGTCTATAATATGGTAAAAACAAGTCAGCATTTGTCTTATTGGGAATTTTTGAAAGAAAAGTTTTTTGAACTAGTCGTTCCCTATCTTCTATGGACGACGGCTTATCTTTGGCTATTTCCAGCAGTCCAACAACAAACTCCGTATACGGATACTGCAAGCTTTTTACTGAAATATGTGACAGGTGATGGAGCGCCTCATTTATGGTATACGGTTATGATGCTGCAGATCCAATTGTTCATGCCGTTTTTTGTTTGGCTCGGTTACAAAGTATTTGCTAATAAAAACTATGTATGGCCAGTATTGATTGGCTCAACGATTTTATATGTTGCATGGTATCTGTTCTATCAAACACAAGTATTGACTGGTCCTTATCATGACAGCTGGTACTTGTTAGATCGGTTTGTTGCTAGTTTCATGATTTACGGGATTTATGGGGTAGCCGCATTTGTTTATCACGAAAAAGTCTATCAATATTTGGACAGAGTACGTTATCTTTTCTTACCTGTTGGCTTAGTTATCGCGTTCTTTTCTGTCCGTTCATTGCTCGCACATCCAGGAGACTTGAGCTTTGCGAATGCGCCTTACTTGAATACGATCCAAAGTTTGTACAGTTTAGTCATCATCTTTGCTGTCTTCATGGGCGCTTCAAAAATGATTGTAAACGATTCGCCAAAATTACCATTGTTCAAATGGTTGTCTGTTTATGCTTACCGTACGTATTTAGCAAATGTCTTTGTTTTCCAAGTACTGTTGTTATTGTTTAAAGATAGTTGGCTGCAGTTACCTTCAGGAGTCATGATTCTTGTAGCGTATCTAATGACGGCAAGTTGTGCATTTGCTTTAAGCTGGTTGCTTCACATCATTTGGGTAGCCATCAAAAAAGGGTTCAACAAGTAATAGAAAGAAGGAGTGAGTGTCATGATAAATGACGAACGAAAAAAAGCAGTGACTCAGCAACTCGCTGCGTTGGTAGAGGAAGCATTGATCGCAGAAGTAACATTAAGCCCAAAACCTGGATTAGTGGATGCACTGGATGCGGGTGCACATTCCGATATGGACTATGCTTTATTTCTTAAGTCTGCGAAGACGCTGACTCCTTTTTTTGAAGAAATGGCTCAATTATCATGGCAGCATGCTATTGATCAGGAGTTAAGAGAAAAGATTGCTGAGATTGGACGGAAAGCGGAAAAAGCAATGCTGATTGCTACAGAGGGTATCAATACCCATAAAGGAGCGATTTGGGCAATGGGGCTATTGGTCAGTGTCACTGCGCAAAAAATCAGTACGGAACAGCCTTTTTCTTTAACCAAAATACTTGATGATGTCAGTAAACTTGCTGCTTTTCCTGATACAAAATATCGTCATAAAAAAAACACTCATGGGCATACGGTGAAGCAAAAATACGGCATAAATGGTGCATATGAAGAAGCAGTGTTGGGTTATCCGCATATAAGGCTTGCAATCCAAGCTGCTAAGGAGCTAGATAATGATTCTGATGTACAGAAACAAATGCATATGTTGTTAGTTTTGATGAGTTCCTTAGATGACACCTGTGTCTTGCATCGCAGTGATCAGAAAACGTTAGTGGAAATGCAGAAACTTGCTCATGCTGCTAGTCAAAGTGCTTTACCAAATCGTCCATTTATAGCACTGTTGCACTTTTGTCAGGAAAACCAAATCTCTCCTGGAGGAAGCGCAGATCTTTTGTCTGCCAGCTTGTTCATGCTGAAGATAGAGGAAATATGGACTGCCAACACCTATGTCTGTCCGATGTCACTTAATGATTAAATTAAGACAAAGCTGCTAAAAAAACAGTTTATGCATCTGGTTATTGACTCTTCCTTTTAGCAAGGCTATGATAACAATAGTTTTTTGTAATAAAAGATAACGAGGAAGGCAATGAAAAAAATCAATTATTTAGCAATCATTTTGTTAGTGGGCCTATGTTTGTTTGCTCTGCCGACCCAAGGATTCGCTATCGCGGGTGGTCATGGTGGAGGTACATCTAGCGGTCGAAGTTCGGGCAGAGGTTCATTTGGCGGTCGTTCATATGGGGGCAGTTATTTTAGCAGTCGTTCTTACGGCAGAGATTCTTATGGGTATTATGGTCCAAGTACAGGTCCTTCTAGTTATGAGCAAACGGGATTTCTTGCATTAGCTGTTTTGTCAGTAGGAGGGGTTTCTGCTTTTTCTATCGTCAAGAATAAAAGACAAAAGAAAAGGCTGAAAGCGGAGATATTGTCCCGCATGTCAGGAACGGCTAAAGAAAAGAAAGCACAGTTTCTGGAAATCCAAAAGATATTCATGAAGATCCAATCTGCTTGGGAAGAAGAAACTCCTGAAAAAGCCAGAAGCTGTTATACAGACAAGCTGTTTGCCGAACATCAGAAAGTTCTGCAAAAAAACAAAGCAGACGGTGTAAGAAATCATACTAAAAAAATAACTATTCAGGAAGTAGGGAATTATCGACAGATCCACGAAAATAGTTTTGCCATCCGAATTGATTTCAGATGCTGTGATTATTCAGTCGATCGAAAAGATGGGCGAGTGATCTCAGGAAGTAAGACACAACGACAGTATTTTTCTCAGATATGGTATTTTGATTTTTCTGAGAAAGAAAAAAGATGGCAAGCAGATTTTATCCAGCCGATTATGCTGGATTGACAGAAAATACTTATGAACGGAACTGTGACAAAAATTTTGTCGTAGCTCCTTTTTCTGAATAAACGGTGTTCCAGAGATAGCCTATCGGCAATAAGGCACGATTTTGTAAAATATGGGAAGCTATTTTTCAAAATCGCTTCTTGTCGCTCAAGGCTGAACATCTCTGTCACAACCTCTCCACTAAATGGTGTTCAAAAGCTTGCATCTACGATAATAAGCCCAACCAAATGAAAAATAGGAAGTACTATTTTTGTTTGGCTGTTCTCATTACTTGATGCAGGACAGCTTTTTCATGACCTCTTTTTTGTATAGATGGGCAAAATTTTTGTAATAATAGGCGTATGTCTTTTTCGTTGAGAAGTTGAAAAAGCATACGGCTTATTTTTTGTTTGCTATGCTTACTTTCTTTCCACTTCAAGTGGCAGAAATATCTACTTTTTATTATGTAAGCGGAATCATATACTTGGAATCAGAAGGAGATCATTTCTATGAAAACAAGAACAATTGAAATACTTCACAGAATCATGACAGCCCAATATCCAGTAAAAGCGGAACATCTAGCAGCTGATTTCCATGTCAGTCAGCGGACGATCCGACAGGAAGTTCTTGAAGCGAATATCTGGTTGAGCAGTAAAAAGCTTCCGGAAATCAGAACAATTCGCAACAAAGGTTTTTTGTTGAAACTGGAGAATGACAAGCAAGTTCGATTAGAAACTGAAATAAAAGAGGTGAAAGACGGCTTTTTGAATCGGCGGGAACGTATTTTTGATTTAGTTTTAGCCATTGCTTACAGCCGAAACCCGATCCATCTAAACAAAAAAGAAGAAGAATTTCAAATCTCTAAAAGTACGTTAGATGAAGATATGCGACGATTACGAGCAACACTGGTCAGTTATGGAATCGAGATCGTCAGTTATGGAAAGCAGGGACTGGTTTATAAAGGTTCAGAACGATCTATCCGTACGATGATCTATGATTTTATCAATCAGAATCTGGGGATGACCGACTTCTTTATGAATCAAGACGCGCAACTAACACCGGCTCAAAAAATCTTTTTCCATTATTTTCCTTTGGTGGAAATCAAAAAAATAGAGGAGATCTATTCCAATAAGTTGTTAAAACAAGAGGATGATATTTATAAAAAGCAAATTCTGCTTTTTACATTGATCTGGATCCAGCGAATCAGGAAACATGAATTCATCTCCGCCATTAATTGGAAAAATACAGAAATAAAAGACAGCAGCTTCTCTGCATTTATCGACTACATGATCACGGAATTTCAGTTGAACAATGTCCCACAAGTAGAAAGAAATTATCTTCGTTTCACTATCGAGACGTTCAATGCTAGAGATATCTCCAATTCGATTGAGTGGGTACAAGCTCAACTACTAACGATCCAATTGATCCAATTTGTAGAGAACGAGACACGCATACCTTTTCATCTAAAAGAAGAAGCTTTATTCGAAAATCTCTATAAACACATGGCTGCACTGATCATAAGAATCAAGCATGCTATCCAAGTCATGAATCCATTGAAAGAAAACATCCGAACAAATTATTTTCCAATCCACCGCGCAGTCACTCATTTTGTTCCTACGATCGAAGAAGTAATTGGCGGCAAGATACTGGAGGACGAGATAGCTTTTCTTGTCATCCACTTTTCGACGATTGCCAGTGTGATCAAGCGAGACCTGAATTATGTTTATCAATCAGTTGTTGTCTGTAATCACGGCATGGCTACCGGGAATCTGTTAGCAGAAAATCTGAAAGAAAAATTTCCTCAGATTGAGATTACTGCAGTTTTAAGTTCAAAAGAAATCGAATTAGTGGATAAACTGGATGTCGATTTGGTTTTCAGCACCTTTCAATTGAATTATCGAAACAAGCCGCTTTTAGTTGTCGATCCAATTCTGACTGAGACGAATATTTTAGTTATAGAAGATTTTTTGAAAAGAAATGAAGAACTGCAGCGGTTAAAACCTAACAGTCATGAATCGACGCAGTTATTCACTCAAATAATCGGTGTCATGGAAGAAAGTGGTGGCCGAGTGGACCGCATCATCTATGGCAAGTTGGAAAAATTATTCGAAACAAACAATTTAGAAATCAACAAAAGGGAGGTCCAGCCTATGTTAAAAGATATTTTGACGGACAGCAATATCATAATTAAAGAAAAAGCCGTTACTTGGGAGGAATCGATTGAACGAGCTGCTAAACCATTGGTCAAAGAAAACATTGTTGAAGAACGCTATGTCGAAGCGATGATTCGTGCAGTGAATGAATACGGGCCATATATCGTGATTGGTAAACACATGGCGCTAGCCCATGCTCGACCAGAAGATGGGGTCAATAAGTTAGGAGTCAGCGTAGCTACGATTGAGCAACCAATCGATTTCGGTAATCCTGAAATGGATCCAGTAAAGATCATTTTTTGTTTAGCAGCAGTAGATTCCTACTCGCATCTGAACATCATGAAAGAACTGATCGAACTGATCAACAACGAAGAGAAGTTGGATCGATTGATCGAATGCACCAATGTGGAAGATTTCAAACAACTGCTTTTTCAGTAGTTGAGAAATAATAAATGATACGGGGGAGAACAAAGATGAACAAATTGAACATTTTATTCGTATGCGGCGCAGGTTTAGGAAGTAGTTTTGCAGCACAGATGTCTGCTGAGGATGTTTTGAACAAATTAGGAGTAGAAGCCAAACTGGACCATTGTGATATTTCTTCTGCAGTGTCCATGAAACCAGATGTGATCATCACAGCAGAAAATTTTCGCTCGCAGTTCGAAAAATTCTCAGTCGATCCTAAAACAGCGATGATCTATTTGAAAAATATTGTCTCGAAAAATGAAATTGAAGAAAAAATCACCCCAGTTTTACAAGATAAGGGAGTTATCTAAATAAAAAAGAAAAGAGGATAAAAACATGGGCGTTATCAATTTTATCATCGAAAATATTTTGACTCAGGCATCGATCACCATTGCATTGATTGCTATGTTGGGTCTACTGCTGCAGAAGAAATCAGCAGGACAAGTCATTTCTGGCACGTTAAAGACACTCCTAGGATTCCAAGTGTTGAGTGCTGGTTCGAGTATCATCGTTGGGAGTTTAACTTATTTCGGGAAAATTTTTACTGAAGGATTCCATATGCAAGGGATCATCCCTTCGATTGAATCTATCAATGGTCAAGCAATGAATGATTTAGGTTTAGGCAGAGATATTGCGCTGACGTTCTTAGCCATTTTTGTATTCAATATTCTTTTAGCTCGGTTCACAAAATGGAAGTACATTTTTCTAACTGGTCAAGCCATTTTATGGATGGCGACGATGACGACAGTCTTTGGTTATTTCGCCGGTCTGCGAGGAATCGTATTGATCTTAGTCGGTGGTTTTATCGGAGCTTGTTTCGCCATTGCTATGCCGGCAGTAGCACAACCAATCATTCGTAAAATCACAGGATCAAATGATATTGCTTTAGGGCATTTTTGTACGATTGGGTACTTATTTGAAGCCGGTGTGGCTAAACTTTTTGGTGAGAAAGGCGAAAATAAAAAATCGATCGAAGATATCAAGCTGCCTACACATTTCGAGTTTTTGCAAGATACTTATCTGTCTGTCATGGTCGTGATGGTTCCACTATATATCATCACTGTTTTATTTGCAGGTGAACCATTCGCTTCTGAATTATCAGGAGATCAAAACTATATCATGTTTGCCTTTTTACAAGCCATCCAATTCGTAGTGGGTGTGTATGTATTGCTAGCTGGTGTACGTCTACTGTTAGGTGAAATCGTGCCGGCATTTCGAGGGATAGCTATGAAATTAGTTCCTGATGCGATTCCTGCCTTAGATTGTCCAGTTTTCTTTCCCTACAGCCCAAATGCTGTTATTTTAGGTTTCATTACGACAACGATCGGTACGATTATTGCCATGTTCACTTTGCCGATGTTCGGCTTAGCGATGATTTTACCAGGTATGCTAACGAATTTCTTTGCCGGAGGAACAGCGGGGATATTTGGTAACGCAGTTGGCGGACGTCGAGGAGCGATCATTGGCGGTATTGCTCATGGCTTCTTTATTACATTATTGCCTGCTTTGCTAGTAACGATCTTTAATTCGATGGGGTTCATCAATGCTACAGCAACCGATGTAGATACAGTAGCCGCCGCACTCTTATATGCCTGGATTTTAAGCCCAATTTTGAAAGCATTTTAATTGAAAGTAGGGAAAATGATGTTCGGATTTTTTAAGAAAAAAGAAAATGAACCAAAAAAAAGATCGATAAAAGAGGAAAAAATCCTCTCGCCAGAAGCGATCGAAAAGATTCAATCAGAGATTACACAATTAAATCAAGAGATTTCAACGACCCAAGAGAAGCACGAATTAGCGGAACTTTATGAACAAATTGGACTTAAATTTTCTGAATTGTATGAGAACGATCAAGCCATCCAATATTTAGAAAAGAGCTTGGAAAATAAACAGACGATCGGAGATGGGTATAAAAAACTGATGAGCCTCTATAACCAGAAGCGTGCAGATGCTGCTCGTGCTGGGGATGATCAAGGAATCGATTACTACATGGGCAAAATGGATGAGATGCGACAAATTGCAAAACAAGTAACGATCAAAGGAAATAAATAAAAAGATAAGGTGGCAATAAAAGATGTATACAACATTGAAAGAAGTAACAAAAACAGCAGAAGAATTGAATTTTACAGTTGGAGCTTTTAATACACATAACCTAGAAATGCTTCCTGCCATGCTAGGCGCAGCAAAAGAAATGGGCTCGCCGATCATTATTCAAACAAGTGTCGACACCGCAAAATATATCGGCATGCATGTGTTAGTCAATGTAATGACAGCTATTGCAGAAGAAGAAATGGTTGATGCAGTCTTGCACTTAGACCACGCCCGAGACTTTGATGATATCAAAGAAGCAATCGATAGCGGATATACTTCTGTCATGTATGACGGGTCCCATCTGCCTTTCAAAGAAAATATCTTGAAAACGAAAGCAGTGGTAGAATATGCCCATGCACACGGTGTTTCCGTAGAAGGAGAACTTGGAACGATCGGCGGTACAGAAGAAGGGATCCATGTCGCTGAAAATGACAAGGTATATACAAGACCGGAAGATGCAGTGAAATTTGTAGAAGCTACAGGTGTGGATGCATTAGCTATTGCTATTGGTACGAATCATGGACAATTCAAATCAAAAACAGAAGTGAACACTCCCTTGCTGAAAGAAATCGATGCAGTAGTCGATGTCCCCCTCGTTATCCATGGCGGAACAGGTGTGAAAGAAGAAGATTATCCTGAATTGATCAATAACGGGATCCGCAAATTCAATGTTGGAACGGAGCTTTTAGTCAACTGGACAAAAGTGGCTAAAGGAACCTTTAGTGAAACAGAAATCAACAAGTCTCTTCGCCATAATGTGATTCCAGCAAATGAAGCAGTAAAAGAAATTGTCAAGCATAAGATTGGACTGTTTATGAACTTGGAAAGTCCAATTAACTTAGGAAACAAATGAGATGAAAAAGTATTTCATTCTTCTAGCTGGTAGTCCTGGTACAGGAAAAACATATCTTATGAATAAACTACGGGAACGATTTCCAGATATGTATGCCATCACGCTCGATGAAATCAAGGAATATTATGCAGAATCCATCGGTTTTAACAACTTGGAAGAACGGGCGGAACAAGAAAGGACGAAAGTTTATCCTTTCTATTACAAAGCACTTGATCTGTATATGGAAGCAGGAAAGAAAGTGATTGTGTCCGAGTATCCTTTTAGTGATAAGCAAAAAACTCGACTCCAAGAATTAGCAGAAAGATACGGATATCAGGTGATTACGATTCGCCTGACAGCAGATTTTGAAGTGTTATGGCAACGTCGGTACAAACGTGATCGTGAACCAGATCGTCATTTGAGCTATATCATGGATCATTATCACTATGGCGACATATTGGAAGATCGATCGAAAGGGACGAACCATATTACGAAAGAAGCATTCAAAAAGATCATCACTGACCGAAAATATGATGAATTCCAGTTAGGAACACTATATGAATTTGATGTAACAGACTATACTCAAGTGGATTACACTCCATTATTGGATAAATTAGAAAAAGAAATCAATGACAATAAGTGACGAAGAAATGGTTTGATAGTGACAGGTAATAAAGACAGGCGGCTCTTCTCTTGAGGTTGTGAAAAAGCTGTCCTGCATCAAGTAATAAGAACAGCCAAACAAAAATAGTTCCTCCTATTTTTCGTTTGGTTGGGCTTATTACCGCAGATGCAAGCTTTTGAACATCGGTTATTCACAGCACAGAGGAGTCGAATGTCTTTTTGTTCTAAAATGTTTTTTTAATATTCTTTTATTTATTGCCGATTTCCTTGTGTTTATTTGCCGTAATTAGGTCAGTCTTCTATACTTGATTACATAGTCATACATTCGATGAAAAGAAGGGAAGAGAATGAATAACAAGTTGGCTCAATACAAAAGACTACTCGCACTTTCTCAAGCTGGTCTGTATTATGGAAAAGATGTATTCGATAAAGAACGATTTGAGGAGATTCGGACGATCTCATTGGAATTGATCAGTGAAATAGGAAAAGAAACTTTCGAAGAAATAAAAGCACTTACAGTTATTGAAGAAGGTCATCCCACACCAAAAGTTGATGTTCGTGCCTATATCAAAAAAGACGGCAAGATCCTACTAATCGAAGATAAACGGACGAAAGAATGGTCACTGCCAGGCGGATTTGCCGAAATAGGTTTATCTCCTGAAGAAAACGTGCGGAAAGAAGTCTATGAAGAAACGGGTTTAACAGTAGAATCTACACAGCTGCGAGCGGTTTTTGATACGAATAAACAAAAAGATATTCCGCAGCTTTTTCAGTATTATAAGCTTGTTTTTGCTTGTACGATCCACGATGAAGATGCAAAATTTATTGAGAACAACGAAACTTCCGACATGGGTTTTTTTAGCATAGAAGAGTTGCCAAAGCTATCAGAAAAACGAACAACAAAGAAGCAGTTGCTCATTTTAGAAAACAAAAACCAGCTTTATTGCGATTGAGTTTTTTCGTAAAAGAAGAAAGCTATTTACTCTGCGAGTTCTCTAAAAAGAACTCGTTCTTTTATTAAAAAATAGTTGCATTTGCAACAAAAAGAGGTAAACTAGTCTTACAAACAAAATAAAGGTGGGGTGAAATGGCTGAAATTCTTCGAGACATCGGAATGATTGCCCGAGCGCTGGATTCTATCAGCAATATCGAATTCAAAGAAGTTGATTTAACAAGAGGGCAGTATCTTTATTTAGTACGTATTTGCGAAAATCCAGGAATCATCCAAGAAAAACTAGCAGAAATGATCAAAGTAGATCGTACAACGACTGCACGAGCAATCAAGAAATTAGAATCCAATGGGATGATCGAACGTTTGGAAGATAAAGAAAATAAAAAAATCAAGAAACTCTATCCGACTAAAAAAGGAGCAGAAATCTATCCTTTCATCATCCGAGAAAACAACTACTCTAATGCAGTCGCATTAAATGGTCTGTCTGACGAGGAAGCGAAACAATTGGAATATCTTTTAAAGAAAGTATGCAAGAATATTAGCGAAGATTGGAATTTTGTCAAAAAAGGTAATAAAAGGATCTATTGAAAGGAAGAAGCCGTGAATAAATACGAAATTCGAAAAATGACGCCTTCAGATGTAGACTTACTACAACAAATCAGTATCGAAACATTTACAGATACATTTGGAAAAGATAATTCGCCGGAGCATCTAGCTGCTTACTTGAGACAAGCTTATGCGCCAGAAAAACTTACAGAAGAGCTAAAAGAGAAAGAAACTGATTTTTTACTAGTAAGTATCGACCAAGAGCCTGCGGGTTACCTGAAACTAAATATAGGAACGAGTCAATCTGAGGAAATGGATGATCATTTTTTAGAAATCGAGCGAATCTATGTACGAAAAAAATTTAAACATCAAGGTATTGGTACATTTTTACTAGATACAGCTATCAAAAAAGCAAAAGAAAAGCAAAAAACAGCCATTTGGCTCGGTGTGTGGGAACACAACGATGTTGCGCTCGCTTTCTATCGCAAAAGAGGATTTACCAAGTACAGTGAACATATTTTTTATATGGGAGATGATCCCCAAACAGACGATCTATTCATCAAGGAATTATTCTAATCAAGAGGTGTAAACATATGAAAAAAGTAATAGTGGATGCCAATTTTTGGGAAGTATTTCCTGAAGCAACCATCGAAATCTTATCCGCGAGTGGTATCGATAATCACGTAACAGAAGAAACTGAAGAAACGTATCATCAATTATTGAATAGCGCGGCAAAAGAAGCAAGAAATTACCTTACAGAAGAAACATTCAGCCAAAACGAAGTCATTGCTCAGTGGCGTCAGGCTTTTACCACATTCAAGACTAAAAAAGGTGCACGTTCTTCTATTGAAGCTTTACTGAAACGTGCAAATCAAGAACGGGAATTTTTCCCAATCAACCCGCTTGTAGATATTTATAATAGTATTTCCTTGTCTTTTGGCGTACCTTGTGGCGGAGAAGATATCGAAAAGATTTCAGGAAATCTGCATCTAGGAAAAGCCCAAGGTGGCGAATCATTCCTGCCTTTAGGTGCAGATTCCGATGCTCCGGCACTTCCGGAAGAAATCATCTACTATGATGAACAAGGAGCAATCTGTCGCTGTCTCAACTGGCGTGAAGCCCAAAGAACGATGCTGACGGAAGAAACGCAAGCAGCGGTGCTGGTCATTGAATCCATCAATGCTGAACAAGCAGCACGTGGCGCACAGGCAATCGAAGCGTTGAAGGAAAAAATCGATCAAACATTTGGCGTGTCTAGTGTCAGACACACACTAACCAAAGCTGAATCAGAAGCAGAATTATAAAAAAATCGAAAAAAGAAGAGCGGCATTTATTGCCGTTCTTTTTTTGTAAAAAAATTAATGGAGTACATCAAGTCTAGAAACTATTGCTTTATTTTTCTTGAATAGGATCAAACACAAGGTGTTCGCGCTTTCGTGATATAATGGAATCAGTTTATAGACAGGTAAGAAAATCAACTAGAAAGAAGGGTCAAACGATGATACAAAAAACACGTGTGATGCTTTATGTCAATGACGTAGAGATGATTTGCCGATTCTTTGTAGAAAAAATTGGTGCAGAAATTTCAGAAACGATCGAATTGCCAGAAGAATTTAAGAGTATTGTACTGAGTATCTCAAAAGAATTAGAATTAGATGTATTTCCAAAAGTATTTGTGCAGAAGTTTTCACCAGAAGTATTGGGACCGCCACCTTCTTTAGTCTTTTTTACGGATGAATTTGAAACTATCTACGAGAACATGGACGAACCTGGAGAAATCACAGACAACAATGGCGTCTTGACTTTCAATTTTTCGGACCCTGAAGGCAATTATTTTGTTATAGGAAAAGCTGAGTTGTCTGTTTGAATAAAAAGGAGGAAAAACAGTGGATCTAATGGGAAGGCTAGAAGGTTATTTGAAGTATCGGCGAGCAAAACATAGTGAGAAGCTTCGAGCAAGGAATCTCAAATCAGGTAAAAAGAAGACAAAAGGTTGGGGAAAAATGGTCGATACAGGTTTTGTCGGACTAAATAACCTAAATCCTGTTGATACAAAAGAATTCATCAAAGAAGAGCAGAAACGAAATGGTAAAATCAAATCACACTATTGATTTTTGAGACTAGAATGAAGAAACTTTATTAACACAATAAAGAAATTCTTGTAATCCAAAGTGAATGTTCATGAACTTTGAGATAAAGGGATTTAATCAGATGGAACGTTCGGATTTTGCTTAAAATCCGAATTTTTTGTTTACTTATGTTTTGTTTTAGTATATGATAAAACACGTTGTTTTATTAATAAATCGAAATTTTAACGGACTTTATTTATAATGTTCGGATTTAGGGGGATGGAAGATGAAGGAAAAAATACTTTCCTACTTCGAAATAGAAAAATTGAACACCACGGTAAAACGTGAGGTACTGGCAGGATTTACGACATTTATTTCAATGGCCTATATCTTATTTGTAAATCCAACTGTATTAGGCGCTTCTGGAATGGATGAAGGAGCGGTGTTCACTGCGACTGCATTAGCCAGTGCGATTGGCTGTATTTTGATGGGGGTATTAGCCCGTTATCCAATTGGAACGGCACCTGCTCTTGGGATCAATGCTTTCTTTGCTTATTCTGTTTGTTTAGGGATGGGGATCCCATGGGAAACAGCATTGTCCGGCGTATTCGTTGCTTCTTTGATCTTTATTTTGATTACAATCTTCAAACTGCGGGAAATGATCATTGATGCGATCCCAGCAGATTTGAAATATGCGATTTCTGGTGGTATCGGTCTATTTATTGCTTTCCTTGGTCTGAGCGAAGGTGGCATCATCGTTTCGAATGAATCTACATTAGTAGGATTAGGATCACTCAACGTTGGTTCTACTTGGTTGACGATTTTTGGATTAGTCGTCACGGCTATCTTGCTTGTTCGACGTGTACCAGGTGGCATTTTCATTGGGATGGCAGCTACAACGATTTTAGGTCTGGTCACAGGTTTGATTCCAATGCCTTCTGAAATTGTTGCCGCAGCACCAAGTTTGAAACCAACATTTTTAGTTGCGTTAAAACATGTAGGGGACATCAATTCTCTTCAAATGTGGGTCGTAGTACTAACATTCTTGCTTGTGACTTTCTTTGATACAGCAGGAACTTTAGTTGGATTAGCAAATCAAGCAGGTTTTATGAAAGACAACAAGATGCCTCGTGTAGGGAAAGCTTTAGCTTCTGATTCAACAGCTATGCTTGCGGGCTCCTTATTAGGTACTTCTCCTGTTGGTGCATTCGTAGAATCGTCAGCTGGAATCGCTGTTGGAGGACGCTCAGGAATCACAGCAATTACTACAGGAATCTTTTTCTTGTTAGGTTTGTTCTTTTCTCCATTACTATCAGTTGTTACTTCACAAGTAACTGCACCAGCATTGATCATGGTAGGTGTTTTGATGGCTCAATCATTACGTCAAATCGAATGGGGAAAATTAGAGATTGCGATCCCTTCCTTCTTGATCTTGATCGGCATGCCTTTGACTTATAGTATTTCAGATGGGATTGCATTAGGTTTTATTTTCTATCCAATTACGATGTTAGCGGCTAAAAGAGGAAAAGAAGTATCTCCAATCATGTATGGTCTGTTCTTTGTATTCGTGGGATTCATGTGGATATTGAATGTGAAATAAAGAGGTTGTGAAATCAGTGTTCTGGCCTGAGTATTAGCTCAAAAAACGAAAAAATAGTTCCTCCTATTTTGCCGTTTTTTGAGCTAATACCGAGGGACAGCTGAGTGAACACCGTTTATAAAGAGGTTGTGAAATCAGCGTTCTTCCCTACATCAATCAATCCTTTCAAAAAACAGTTGAGGAAATTTCCTCAGCTGTTTTTTTGTTTTATTCTGTTACCGATAACAAGGTGCAATGACTGTTTGAAAGCGTTACAATTTTTGGTGGAAGAAACTAAACTAGATGATTAAGTGAAAAATAGAAACATCCATTTATAGGAGGGAAATCATGGAACGAAAATGGTGGCACCATTCAGTTGTTTATCAAATCTATCCAAGAAGTTTTCAAGATTCAAATCAAGATGGGATTGGAGACTTGCAAGGGATTATTTCTAGATTGGATTATCTGGCATATTTGGGCATTGATGTGATTTGGCTTTCGCCAGTGTACGAGTCTCCAAATGATGACAATGGCTATGATATCAGTGATTATCAAGCAATCATGGCAGAATTCGGTACGATGGAAGAATTGGAGGAACTGATTGAAGAAGCAAAGAAAAGAAATATCCGTATCGTTATGGATCTGGTGGTGAATCATACTTCGGATGAACACCCGTGGTTCATTGAGGCACGTAAAAATAAAGAAAATCCTTATCGTGACTACTATATTTGGCGTGATCCAGTCAATGGAGAGGAACCTAATGGATTGCGATCGATATTCAGTGGACCTGCTTGGCAGTTGGATGAGCAAACAGGGCAATATTTTCTGCACTTGTATAGCAAGCGTCAACCTGATTTGAATTGGAAAAACAAACAGGTTCGCCAAGCGATTTATCAAATGATGAATTTCTGGATCGACAAAGGTATTGGTGGCTTTCGTATGGACGTGATCGATATGATTGGCAAAGAACCGGATAAAGAAATCACAAGTAATGGACCTAAACTGCATGAGTATCTTCAGGAAATGAATCAAGCAACTTTTGGCGACAAAAATCTGATGACCGTTGGCGAAACATGGGGAGCAACTACCGAGATTGCTAAACTTTATTCCAATCCTAAAAGAAAGGAATTATCCATGATCTTCCAATTCGAACACATAGGATTAGATCAGCAAGAAGGCAAAGACAAATGGGATTTGAAACCTTTAAGTATCTCTGAACTGAAAAAAGTATTATCGAAATGGCAAACTTCTTTGGGGGATGAAGGATGGAATAGTTTATTTTGGAATAATCATGATCTCCCGCGAATTGTTTCTCGTTGGGGAAATGACGATATGTATCGAAAAGAAAGTGCCAAGATGTTTGCTATCTTGCTTCATATGATGAAAGGCACTCCTTATATCTATCAAGGAGAAGAATTAGGCATGACGAATTGCCCAATTGATGATATCGCGGAAGCAAAAGATATTGAGACAATCAATATGTATAACGAAAGGATTTCTTCTGGATTTACAAAAGAGGAAATCTTGGAATCAATCAATGCGAAAGGAAGAGACAATGCTAGGACGCCTATGCAATGGAACGCCAGTGAACATGCTGGGTTTACTATGGGAATTCCATGGCTTCGAGTCAACCCAAATTATAAAGAAATCAATGCAGAAGAAGCGTTAGCAGATCAAAAATCTGTTTTTTATATGTACAAAAAATTGATCGATTTGCGTAGAAAACACGACATCATCGTCTGGGGTGACTATGAATTAGTAGAAGAGACGCCAGAGCATATCTTTGCCTATTCTCGCACATATGAAGACCAGCGATGGCTCGTTGTTTGCAATATATCCAGTGAAAAAGAGGTGTTCACTGTTCCACGTGAAGCTTTAAGGGTTATTGTATCAAATTATCCTCTGAAACAGTTACCAGACGGCAAAGTTGAGTTACGACCATATGAAGCATTTGTGGTGGAAGTAAAATAAAGAAAAGCTTATTTGATTGAAACGTATTACCGAGAAGTTGTGACATATTTTTTGTCACAACTTCTTTTTCTCAAAACTAAACAGAGGAGGCGGTCATTACTCCGTGTTTTTTGACAAAAAATAAAAATCATACTATGATATGTACGCCAATGGAGGGGATGAAATGGAAAAGCCAATTGAAAAAGCGTTGGATGAATGTCTTTTCTTTAGTGTGAAAAAGCTTGATCGCATGTTGAATAAATTAGCTGATGAAGCATTTAGAAAAACAGGCCTGGCACCAACATATGGATTTATTTTATTGATATTAAAAGAAAAAGATGGTATACCGCAAAAAGATATTGCGCAAATGCTCTATTCTGCGCCTTCAACAATCGCTCGTTTTGTTGAAAAATTAGAATATAAAGGATACGTCAAAACAGTTAGCGAAGGACGCTTGTCATTGGTTTATCTTACAGAACAAGGACGCCAATTTACTAAGGAAGTCGATGGTAGCTGGGAAGAACTCCATCAGTCGTACAAAGCAGTCTTGGGAAATGAAGCAAGTAAAGAATTAGCCGAGATAATGAATGAAGCAACAGATAAGTTACAAAAAAAATAAAAATTTTTTTAAGCAAAATAGTTGCATGTACAACTAATCGAGTGGTTTAATGATAGATGATTCTCGATAGGTTAATTAGAGCAATTCATGGGAGGAATAACAATGTCACAATTTGATCAATCAATTACTTTACCTTCAGGAGTTCAATTGAAGAATCGATTGATGCTGTCGCCTATGACGACACAACTCAGCTTCTTCAATGGTGTGATCACCGAAGATGAGATTACTTATTATAAACAACGTTCTAAAGGACTTGGTGCTGTTATTACTGGTGCTGCAAATGTCCAAGATATCGGAAAAGGTTGGCCAGGTGAACTGAGCATCGCTCATGATGAAATGATTCCTCGGTTAAGTGAACTAGCTAAAGCAATCCAAGGAGACGGTGCAAAAGCGATTGTTCAGATTTTCCACGGTGGACGAATGACTAGTCGAGCTACTCTATCCGGAGAACAGCCTGTATCTGCAAGTGCAGTTGCAGCGGAACGACCTGATGCAGAAACACCGCGAGCATTAAGTGAAAATGAAATCAAAGAAACAATCCAAGCATTTGGCGAAGCCACACGCAGAGCGATTGAATCAGGATTTGATGGTATCGAGTTGCATGGAGCAAATACGTATTTGATTCAACAATTTTTCTCTCCACATTCGAATAGACGAGAGGATCAATGGGGCGGTAGCTTAGAAAATCGCTATCGTTTTATTGACGAATTATTAACAACGGTTTTCTCAACGGTTGAAAAATATGCAAAAAAACCATTCATCGTAGGGTATCGTTTCTCACCAGAAGAATATGAAACACCAGGTATTCGTTTTGAAGACACGATCTGGCTTCTTGAACGATTACGTGAGACAAAACTAGATTATCTGCATGTTTCATTAAATGCGTATGATCGAAGAGCCCGTTCTGATAAATACAGCGATCAGTCGATTCTTGAAGCTGTCCACGACACGATCCAAGGAAAGATCCCTTTAATTGGTGTTGGAGGCATCCGTACTCGCAAAGATGTAGAGCAAGTACTGAAATATGCAGAACTTGCAGCAATTGGACAGCAAATGATCGTCGATCCTGACTGGGCAGAGAAGTTATTGGAAAACCGTGAGGATGAATTTGTAACGAAACCTTTTGAAGAAGCATATAAAGAGCTTTATTTGCCAAGTCCATTATATAATTTCTTGAAAGCACGTTATCAATAACTCAATTTTTATAGAAAGAGGATGGAAAAATGAAAGTATTGATCGTATTAACAAATGTAGAAAAGTACGAAAAGATCGAGCGTCCTACAGGTTTGTGGTTAAGTGAACTAACTCATTTTTATGATGTATTAGTAAAAAATGGAATCGATGCAGATTTTGTCAGTCCTAAAGGTGGATATGTACCTTTAGAACCGCAAAGCGTTTTGAATATGGATGAAATTGATTGGGCCTATTATAAAGATGAAGATTTCAGAAATCGGGCCTTGGGAAATACCTTACGTCCTGATGATGTGGATGCAAAAGATTATGCAGCAGTTTATTATGCTGGTGGCCACGGAACAATGTGGGATTTTCCAGAAGCAACAGATCTTGGGAAAGTTGCTTCACAAATCTATCGAAATGAAGGACTGGTCTCAGCTGTTTGTCACGGTGTTGTCGGATTGTTGCCAGTTACAGATGAATCTGGAAAGTCTATTTTAGCTGGACGCACAGTGACTGGATTCAGTAATGAAGAAGAGGAAGCCAATGGTACAACGAATGAAGTACCATTCTTAGCAGAAGATGCTTTGAAAGAAAAAGGAGCTGACTATCAGTCAGGTCCAGCTTTTTCAGAAGTCGTTCAAATCGATGGACGTCTTCTTACAGGGCAAAACCCTCAATCTGCTCATCAATTGGGCGAAGTAGTGGTTGAAGCATTAAAGCATTAAAAATTGTCAACATAAAAATGATAGGTCTATTCTAACTATTACATTACACACGCTAAAACTCGTCTTTTCGTTCTTTTCTGTTTCCTATTTGGACAGAGGTACGCAAAAGGCGAGTTTTTTGCCTTTCTAAGAGTACATTTTTTGAAACATCTCTTCAGAAATGATACTCTTCAATTAGGTCAACTAATTTATTACTGAGAAGCAGACCTAGTCACACGGTAGGATGGAGAGAGTGTGTTCTGCTACGCTGCTATGGATCATAGGAATGAGTAAACGTGGTTTAAGAACATTGTGATTTCAGCCCATGTTGGCAGTCGCACACTTAATAAGAAAGAGGAATGCAGATGAACATTGTAATTGTCGGCGGGTCGTTTGCAGGGATTCATGCGGCTATTTATCTTCGCCAATTGATACCAACAAGTGAAATATATTTGATTGAAAAGCAATCGAAGTTAGGGTGGATTCCCAGCGGATTCAATCTGATAGTAAAAGGAAAGGTCACCAGTGAAAAACAACTTTCTTGGATCACCAAAGAAGAGCTGATTGACCGCTATCGTATCCATGTTTACACAGAAAAGACGGTAATAGGATTGGAAGAAAAGAAAGTCATTTTAGCAGGAGGAGACAAACTGGATTTTGACCGTTTGATTTTGGCGACTGGCTCAAATCAAAATTTTCGAAATGTTCCTGCAGAAGCAAGATTCATTCACTCAGTTAAAAAGATACAAAACATAGCTTCTCTTCAGCAAAAGATCATGGATGCAAAAAAAATTGCCATCATTGGAGCAGGTCAAGCAGGGATCGAAATAGCTGAAGGGTTAGCATCAGGAAAAACACAAATCCATCTTTATGAAAGTCGAAAGTCGATTCTTTTTCGTTACCTAGACCCTGAAATGACGGAACCGTTAGTAAAGGAAATGAAAAATCAAGGGATATCGCTTTTCTTAGAAGAGCAAGTCGTATCTTTATCCGAAAATGAAACCGCTGTAGTAGAGACGGAAAGAAGAAGGGAAAACTATGATCTTGTTTTGCTGGCTAACCATTCTCGCCCCGACAATCAGATGTGGGAAGAACAATTAACATTGAATGATGATGGAACGATCTGGGTAGATGACTATTTGCAAACGTCTCAAAAAGACGTCTATGCAATTGGCGATGCAATCCAAGTCACTTTTCGCCCAACAAATGAAAAAATGTACGTTTCTCTAGTAAACAACGCTGTCCGTACAGCGCGAAATGTCAGCAAGACAATTAGCGGCTCCGCGACAAAGGATCAGGGAACCTACCGACCAGTCGGCAATCAGTGGTTTGGCTATTTCTTAGGAAGCGTAGGTATGACAGAAGAAGAAAGCATTTTTTATCCCCAAAAAATTGAAACAGGGTACGCGGAATACAAGCTTGCAGCAATAAACCAAAGCAAAGTCAAAATCAAATTCCTATTTGATTCTGAAAAAAAGATTCTTGGAGCACAGCTCCAAAGCAGAAAAGAAATGTTCCATCTTCTTGACCAACTGACAATCGCAGTAGAAGAAGGCTGGACGTTCGAACAGTTAGAAGAACATGAGCTGTTTTTCCAGCCAGAATATCGTGTGCCTGATATGGTGTGGTCAAAGGTGGCGAATACTGCCTATGAAGATTGAAGCATTATTAGAAAGAAAAGAGCAGTTACAGATCCTGATTTTGCGAAACCTTGTTCTGCAAGGGGGAACAGCCTCTATCAATGGATTGAGAGAGCATGTCCAACTGTCAAAAACTTCTTTTGATCAATATTTGGAAGATATTGAATTGATTGGCCGGATGATGGGAAAAAAAGTAGAAGTACAGCGAAACGAGTATCAGGCGCTGCTTGTGTTGGACGAAGATGTCAGTTTGGAAAAAATTCTTTTGTTTTTATTACAGGAAAGCTTGAAGTTTAAAATGCTTGTCTATTTATTAGAACACCAGCAAGTATCCATCGTTCGATTAGCGACAGCGTTTAATATCAGTGAGTCTTCTGTTTTTCGAAAAATCAAAGAATTGAACCAGCTCTTAGAGGAATTTGGATTACAAATCAAAAACGGTCAATTATACGGAGAAGAGCTACAGATCCGATATTTTTATTATGAATTATTCCAATATATCCCGGAAGACCAACGACCGTTTTTTTTGCAAAATACACCAGAAAAAAGACCATTCATTCTAGGATTGGGTCGCGTATTAGAAACGACGTTTACGGCATCAGCAGAAGCACAGATTGCTTGCTGGCTCGGGATCACGAAAAAAAGACTATTGAATGAAAAAAGTACGTACGCAACTTTGGAAGAAAAGAAATTACTCTATCAGTCGGATCGGCTTTATCAAGCAATCGATCCAATCATCGTGATGCATCTTAGTCGAACAGCAGCAGAACTGAATGTATACGAAACAATGATGTTTTACAGCTTTTTTGTTTCTTTTTCGATAGTAGACGAAGAAATATTTTATCAATATGATTTGACACGGAGCAAAAAGTTACCCACAGCTGTTTTGGATACTTATATTCGGGAAACGATGCTATGGCATTATCGTCCTCGTCGTTTGAAAATCAAAGAGGAAAAAGCAGTAGGCTACCAAATTTCACAAATCAACAATGAATGGTTTTTCTTTGTTGGAAAGATCGAAGTCTACGAGCGTGATCGGCTTTTGGAGCAGCAGCAAAAAATGCTTGGGCATTCCTTAACACAGCTATTGGAGAAACTGCAGGAAACAGCGATGCAGCAATTGCCAAGGAAAAGCGCCGAAGACAGTGCACTTAGTTATCTGATGATCCAGTATGCCAATGTTCTTTTGATGATCGATTTTTATATTGCGAAACCAGTAGTGATAGGGATCGATTTAGAAAGTTTGCCTATTTATCGTATTGCTTTCCAACAGTATCTGATCAGAGAACTGAGAGGAGTCAGCGGTATTGAGATTGAAAGTTATGAAGAAGGAAAAAACTATGATTTGGTCATAACGTTTTGTCAGAGAAACAAGCAACAGAGTGAATATTATCTATCAGAATTTGCGTCGCCTTATGACATTATCCGATTGAAAAGAAGAATAGAAATGTTGAAAAAAGAAAAGAATTAATCAAAAACTAGCATCATAATGAAAAACTGTCAAAAAAAAGAAAAAACGAATAAAATTTTGACAGTTTCTTTTTTTAAATGAGTAGTATGATAAAAGTAGTTAAAGAAAGCGTTTGCAGATAATGGAGGGAATCACAATGACAGAACCAACGTATATCATGGCGATTGACCAAGGTACAACTAGCTCACGAGCAATTATCTTTGACAAGAAAGGAAGACATATCGGCAGTTCTCAAAAAGAGTTCACGCAATATTTCCCGCAAGAAAGCTGGGTTGAACATGATGCAAATGAAATCTGGAATTCTGTACAGTCAGTTATTGCCGGAGCTTTCATCGAATCAGGGATCAAACCAAACCAGATTGCTGGGATTGGCATAACGAACCAGCGTGAAACAACAGTAATCTGGGAAAAAGATACAGGACGTCCAATCTATCATGCAGTTGTTTGGCAATCCAGACAATCAGCTGGAATTGCAGATAACTTAAAAAATGAAGGATATCAAGAATTTTTCCACGAAAAAACAGGACTAGTGATCGATGCCTATTTCTCAGCAACGAAGATTCGCTGGATTCTTGATCATGTAGAAGGTGCGCAAGAACGCGCTGAAAAAGGCGAGTTAATGTTTGGAACGATTGATTCGTGGTTAGTATGGAAACTGACCGATGGACAAGCACATGTTACTGATTACTCGAATGCCAGTCGGACGATGTTGTTCAATATCCATCAGCTAGATTGGGATCAGGAAATTTTGGATTTATTGAATATTCCTCGAGTGATGTTACCAAAAGTTACTTCTAACTCAGAAGTTTATGGTTATACGCAAGGTTATCATTTTTATGGAAGCGAAGCACCAATTTCAGGGATGGCAGGAGACCAGCAAGCTGCATTATTCGGACAAATGGCATTCGAACCAGGGATGGTCAAGAATACTTATGGTACAGGTTCATTTATTGTCATGAATACCGGTGAAAAACCGCAATTATCCAAAAATAATTTATTGACGACAATTGGTTACGGCATAAATGGAAAGGTGTACTATGCTTTAGAAGGAAGTATTTTTGTGGCTGGTTCTTCGATTCAATGGCTGAGAGATGGACTTCAAATGTTGCAAAAAGCTAGTGATTCGGAAGACGCGGCAAAACGCTCCACAAACGAAGATGAGGTCTATGTTGTTCCTGCATTTGTTGGACTGGGGGCTCCTTATTGGGATCAGTCAGCGCGAGGGGCTATGTTTGGTTTGACACGTGGAACGACAAAAGAAGATATCATTAAAGCTACTTTGCAGTCGATTGCCTATCAAGTGAGAGATATCATCGATACGATGCAAGATGACACTGGAATCAATATTCCTGTATTGAAAGTGGATGGCGGTGCAGCAAATAATGAATATCTGATGCAATTCCAAACAGATATCTTGAATGTACCGATCCAACGAGCAGAAAACTTGGAAACAACAGCACTAGGGGCAGCATTTTTAGCAGGATTAGCTGTCGGTTATTGGAAAGATACAGATGAGATCCGCGAATTTTATGAAGCTGGTAAGTTATTTGAAGTTCAAATGGAGGAAGAGCGCCGAGAAAAACTTTACAATGGCTGGAAAAAAGCAGTAAAAGCTACCCAAGCATTTGAATAAGGAGGAAATCCATATGTTTTCAAACAAGACAAGACAAGATAGCATTCAAAAAATGAAGCAAGAAGAATTGGATCTGTTGATCATCGGTGGCGGAATCACTGGTGCCGGTGTGGCAGTCCAAGCAGCAGCATCAGGAATCAAAACAGGATTGATCGAAATGCAAGATTTTGCAGAAGGGACGTCCTCTCGCTCGACCAAACTTGTGCATGGCGGTATTCGTTATCTGAAAACATTTGATGTGGAAGTAGTAGCTGACACAGTTGGTGAACGTGCAGTCGTACAAGGTATTGCCCCACACATCCCAAAACCAGATCCAATGCTTTTACCAATCTATGATGATGAAGGAGCAACAACCTTCAATATGTTCTCCGTCAAAGTAGCAATGGACCTTTACGACAAACTGGCAAATGTGACAGGAACTAAATATGAGAACTATACCCTGACACCAGAAGAAGTATTGGAAAGAGAACCATTTTTGAAAAAAGAAGGACTAAAAGGTGCAGGTGTTTACCTTGATTTCCGCAACAATGATGCCCGTTTAGTGATCGATAATATCAAAAAAGCTGCAGAAGATGGGGCTTATCTAGTAAGTAAAATGAAAGCGGTTGGCTTATTATATGAGGGCGATCAAATCGTTGGCGTCAAAGCTCGTGATCTGCTGACAGATGAAGTGATCGAGATCAAAGCAAAATTAGTGATCAATACGAGTGGTCCTTGGGTAGATAAAGTACGGAACTTGAATTTTACGCGTCCAGTCTCTCCTAAAATGCGTCCAACCAAAGGGATCCATTTAGTCGTAGATGCGAAAAAACTGCCTGTACCACAACCCACATACTTCGATACAGGAAAACAAGATGGGCGGATGGTCTTTGCTATCCCAAGAGAAAACAAGACTTACTTTGGCACAACAGATACGGATTACCAAGGAGACTTTACGGATCCGAAAGTCACACAAGAAGATGTGGATTATCTATTGGATGTAATCAACCATCGCTATCCAGAAGCAAATATCACATTGGCAGATATCGAAGCAAGCTGGGCAGGACTTCGTCCACTATTGATTGGTAATTCTGGTTCTGATTATAATGGTGGAGATAATGGATCGATTTCAGATAAGAGCTTCAATAAAGTAGTTGATACAGTGAGTGAATATAAGGAAAATAAAGTTTCACGTGCTGAAGTAGAAGATGTGTTGAACCATTTGGAAAACAGCCGTGATGAAAAAGCACCTTCTACGATTTCCAGAGGTAGTTCTTTAGAAAGAGAACCAGATGGATTGCTGACTTTATCAGGTGGGAAAATCACCGATTACCGTAAGATGGCAGAAGGAGCTTTACGATTGATTCGTCAGCTGTTAAAAGAAGAATACGGAATAGAGACGAAAGAAATCGACTCTAAAAAATATCAGATTTCAGGTGGAAATTTCGATCCAACGAAATTAGAAGAAACAGTGAAGGAATTAGCAAAAGAAGGAGTAGCAGCCGGTTTAGAGGAAGAAGATGCTACTTATATCGCTGATTTTTACGGGACTAATGCTCGACGTATCTTTGAATTAGCAAAAGAAATGGCACCTTATCCTGGTTTGAGTCTCGCTGAGTCAGCTCGGTTACGTTATGGCTTAGAAGAAGAAATGGTTTTAGCCCCAGGTGATTATCTCATTCGTCGGACGAATCATCTGTTGTTTGAACGAGATCAGCTGGATGAGATCAAGCAACCTGTGATCGATGCAATTGCTGGGTATTTTGGGTGGACAGAAGAAGAGAAAGCGCAACAGACTAAACGTTTAGAAGCATTGATCGCAGAATCAGATCTGCGGGAACTAAAGGGGGAGAAATAAATGAACAGTGATATGACTCAAATCATGGGGGAGTTTATTGGGACATTGATCCTAGTCTTGCTTGGAGATGGTGTGTGTGCAGCTGTGAATCTAAACAAAAGTAAAGCACAAGCTTCTGGCTGGATTGTCATCGCATTTGGTTGGGGACTCGCTGTAACAATGGCTGTCTATATTTCTGGATTCATGGGCCCAGCTCATTTGAATCCTGCAGTCTCTCTAGCTATGGCGATGACAGGGGCAATTAGTTGGAATCTTGTCGTTCCTTTCATCATTGCGCAAGTTTTAGGAGCTTTTGCAGGGGCCATTCTTGTTTGGCTTTCTTATTTGCCACATTGGAATGCAACGAAAGATGAAAGTGCGATTTTAGGCACGTTTGCAACAGGTCCTGCTATACGGAATTATCCAGCAAATGTAATCACAGAATTAATTGGTACATTTGTATTAGTTCTTGGGTTGCTAGCTTTTGGACAAAACGAATTTGCACCTGGAACGAACGTATTCGCTGTAGGTGGATTGATCTTAGCTATCGGTCTTTCATTAGGAGGACCAACAGGATACGCAATCAACCCTGCTCGGGACTTTGGTCCTCGATTAGCACATGCGGTATTGCCAATAGCTAATAAAGGAACTTCAGATTGGGCATATTCATGGGTACCAATTGCAGGCCCAATGATTGGAGCAATTATCGCGGTAGGTGTCTATTCGTTAATGGTGTAAGTCTATAAAACATACTAAGGTTTGACAATCAAAAGGCGTCTTGCTATAGTTAAGTGGAAAATAAATAAGACCTAGAAGAATGGGGAATGTTTTGTGAGTGTAGCTGGTATCTAATCAGTAAGTCGAATAGCCAATAAACAAGGTTTATTTGGTGTGCTTATGAAACGGTACCTGTCAGGAAAACAATATCTTTGTATTCTAATGAGGATAGGACATGACTTTTTTAAGCTGTGTTCTATCCTTTTATTTATCTCTAGGCCCTTATTTATTTTGGGACAGGTATCTCTTCAAGAAAAGGAGAGAGTATGAACAACGAAATGATTAGTCAATTACAATTTGATCGGATCAAAAAGGAAATCCAAGCAAGAGCAATCGGAAACTATAGCAAAAAACGAATCAACAATATGACGGCCTCGACAAACCTACAAACCGTCTTAGATCGTCAAGAAGAAACAAGAGAAGCACGCTTGATCTTAGAAAGTAGTCAGCATGTTCCATTTATGGGATTGCCGAGGATCGATACACTGACAGAACAAGTCAAAAAAGGGTTGGTTCTGTCGCCCGCTGATTTGATCGAATATGCGGATTTTCTAAGAAGCAGTCGGATGATCACAAAGTTTTTTGATAAGAATCAATACCAGGCACCTTTGTTGTTTGCTTATAGCAAGCATCTTCCTGATTTGATAAATGTAGAAGAGTTGATTGACCAAAAAATAAAAAATAATAAAGTCAGTGACGATGCTTCACGTAATCTGCGTAAAGTACGCAAACAATTACAAATAATCGAAAAAGAAATCCAGTCAAAATTGCTGAAATTCTTACGTCATCCGAAAAACAAAGAAATGATCCAAGAAGCAATGATCGTTCAAAAAGGTGAATATTATACGATTCCTATCAAAGTCAGCTATAAAAATAAAGTAGATGGGACAATCATCGATGAATCGAACAAAGGAACGACGGTTTTTATTGAACCGACTGTGGTTTCTAAACTGAATGAACACTATCAATTGTTAAAAGCTGAAGAAATCAGTGAAGAATATCAAGTTCTGGCTGCATTGACTGGTGCTATTGCAGAAAATGAAGAAGCAATCGATTTATTGATCGAAACGATGACGGTATTAGATATCATTTTTGCTCGGGCAAAACTCAGTCGAGAAATCAATGGGATCACGCCTAAAATGAATAAATCAGAACATATCGTCATCAAACAAGGCAGACATCCATTTTTACCTGATCATGCGGTACCATTGGATATTGAAATCGGTAAA
Organism: Enterococcus sp. E5-162; assembly: GCF_035725965.1. Classification (NCBI taxonomy): domain Bacteria; kingdom Bacillati; phylum Bacillota; class Bacilli; order Lactobacillales; family Enterococcaceae; genus Enterococcus; species Enterococcus sp. E5-162. The sequence continues at coordinate 107,933 of NZ_JAPRFV010000005.1, forward strand.
GACTATCGAGGCTTGATTATCACTGGAGCAAATGCCGGCGGTAAAACAGTCGTGTTGAAGACGGTCGGTTTATTGACTTTGATGGCGATGTTCGGCATGCAAGTTCCGGCAAAAGAAGGGACAGAGCTTGCTGTCTTTGATGAGGTTTTCGTCGATGTCGGTGACCACCAAAATTTAGAAAATGCGTTGAGCACATTTTCTGGTCATATGCAAAACATCGCTGCTATTTTGAAAAAGATAAAAAGGAATACATTGGTACTTCTGGATGAGATTGGCAGTGGAACAGAGCCAAATGAAGGGGCTGCATTAGCGATTGCAATCATGGAATCTATGTATGAGCAGGGGGCATTGATCATTGCCACGACCCATTATGGAGAAATTAAGAAATTTGCCAGGGATCATGAAGATTTTGTGCCGGCTGCTATGGCTTTCGATCGGGAAGCACTTCGTCCTAAATATCAATTGCGTGTTGGAGAAACAGGAGAAAGCCAAGCTTTATGGATTGCACATAAAATGGCTATGTCTATGAAATTGATCCAGCAAGCAGAGCGTTACCTGGAGGAAAAAGCCTACCGGACACAGAAAAAAGAATTTCCTCCTAAGACAGCAGTTATAACTAGGAAGGACAATAAAAAAGAACGCCAGCTCTTTGCAAAAGGCGATCGAATATTTGTGAATGAATACCAAAAAGAAGCATTAGTTTATGAGGATATAGGTGAAGATACGATTGCCGTATATTTAGAAAAAGAAATGATCCGTGTGCCTCGTCAGCGTGTTCGTCTGGTGCGTTCAGCAGAAAATCTGTACCCGACAGGTTACGATTTAGACAGTCTGTTTATCGATTTTAAAACACGGAAACAGCAGCGTGACCTAGAGCGAGGATCAAAAAAAGCCCATAAAGCGTTAGTAAAAGAAATGCGTAAACGACAGGAAGAAAGAAGAGCAAAAGATGAAAAAAGCAAGTGATTATTTCAGACCAACTCATATGATCAGTGATTGCAAAAAAATAACAGCAGTAAAATCATTGGTTTTATTCTCTATGTAAGCTAAAATAAAAAAGAGTGCTGAGGAGGTGGGTCGGTCAAATGAAAATAAGCACAAACTGGCGTAAAGAAATCCAAACGATTCCGAATCTTTTATCGATATTCCGTATTCTCTTGCTGCCGATTTATCTTTATTTTGTGCTGAGACAGTCGTTTTATGTAGCAGGCACGATAATTGTTGTCTCAGGATTGTCTGATTATTTAGATGGGGTCATTGCTCGGAGATATAATCAGGTAACAGACTTAGGGAAGGTACTTGATCCGTTTGCAGATAAATTGACACAACTTTTCCTGATTTTGTCTATGGCATGGTATCGACCGTGGCTTTGGCTATTGTTTGGTCTATTCTTGATAAAAGAAGGCTTTATGTTTGTAGCTGGATTAATCGGGCTATCTAAAAATATCAAATTAAGTGGTGCGAAGTGGTATGGCAAAGTAGCGACTGCTGTCATCTATGTTGGCATGATCCTTTTGTTGCTTTTCCCAGAATTACCAACGCTGTGGGTGAGAGTCATTTTTGCCGTCATCACTTACGGTCTTTTACAATCTTTTATCTTGTATGCTGTCGAGTACCGAAAGATGTTTCAAAGAAAATAAAGAAGGGGTGTGACCTATGTCGCACTCCTTTTTTTGATAAATAGACTTCCAATAGCTACTTCTCGATAATAAGCCAACCAAACCAAAAACATGAAAAGTTGTTTTTAATATTATTTCTTGTAACTCGGAGTTAAATGGTAGGATCACAACCTCTACTGACTAGGGCTTGATATAAGCATAACCTTGGGATTGCAGTTCAACTAAATCAAGTACACCTGCTGGTACAACGATTACTTGTTCAGGTAAAGAACTTTCTGAAACATGATTAGCACGCATAGCATTCGCACAAGCGTGAAAAACGACTTCTTTCAAATTTAAGAATTCTGCATTGGCAGAGTCTAGATAACCGGTAATCGCGATGCCGTTGACGGAAACGACGATCGTCGTTTCAGGAGAAGCTTTTATCAGGTTTTTTACGTTTTTCCCTGTTTCTGACCATTTTTCTAATTCATCAATATGGAAAACGACTTTCATTGAAATCATTCCTTTACTTTTTAATAATCATCTTGATTGCTTGCTCTAATTTAGCTGCTTGTTCTTCTGGATTACTATCAGGATTTTCAAAGCAATTTTTCAGATTATCTGCAACGATCATTCCCATTACGCGATCAATGCTAGAACGAACAGCGCTTAATTGAGTGATGACATCCATACATTCTTTTTCATCTTCGATCATTTTTTGGATACCACGAATTTGTCCCTCTGTACGTTTCAAACGGTTCAGGATATTTTTATTCTCAATCTCCATAGCACATTCTCCTCCATTTTTATAACTCGATAATACCCCTAATCGGTATTTTATGCAAATATAAAAAGCAGTAAAAAAATGAAGAGTCATTCTGGTTGACAGAATAAGAAAGCTCTTGTTTAATATACCCCATAAGGTATTTATAAAATATAAATGAGGTGCAGAAAATGAGTTTGTTATTTCAACCCATAAAATCGATAACAGTCCCAGAATTAAAGGAAAAGCTTTTAGAAAAGCCAGTATTACTTGATGTTAGAACACCTGTAGAATACCGGAGTGGGCATATAAAAGGAGCTAAAAATATTCCATTACAAGGCATAAACAGATATGATGGAGACAAAGAAAAGACCGTTTATGTGATTTGTCAATCAGGGATGAGGAGTAAACAAGCAGCAAAAGAATTAAAGAAATCTGGTTATGATGTGGTGAATGTACGTGGCGGTATGAATCAATGGTTTGATCGAACAGTAGGAGGGAAATAAGATGAAAATCGTTATTGTCGGAGGTGTAGCGGGTGGGATGTCTGCTGCTACACGGCTTCGCCGTTTAATGGAAGATGCAGAAATCATTGTTTTTGAAAAAGGACCGTATGTTTCTTTTGCAAATTGCGGCTTGCCTTATTATCTTTCGGGTGAAATCAGTGACCGGGAAAATCTTCTGGTCCAAACGCCAGAATCATTAGCTGCTCGTTTTTGTTTAGATGTGCGTCCAAACCATGAAGTGACAGCTATCTTTCCTGAAAACAAAACAGTAGAAGTCGTACATGGAGGTCAAAAACACCTGGAACAGTACGATGTATTGGTTTTATCTCCTGGCGCAAAACCAGTTGTTCCGTCAATTCCAGGGATAACAGAAGCCGACAATGTTTTTTCTATTAGAAATGTACCAGACATCGATAAAGTGATGCATGCGTTAGAAAAACAGCCAAACCGTGCCGTGATCGTTGGTGCAGGATTCATCGGATTGGAAATGGCAGAAAACCTAAAAAAAAGAGGTTTAGAAGTCATGGTGATCGAACAAGCGCCGCATATTCTTCCGACACTGGATGAAGAAATGGCAGCTTTTATAGAAAAAGAATTGTCTCATCAAGGAGTAGAAGTGATTACTTCTCATGCTGTCGCTAGATTTGAAGACCACGGGAAACGATTGCGACTGGATGACGGGCGTACCATCCCTGCTGATTTAGTTATTTTATCCATTGGTGTTCGTCCTGATAACCAGTTAGCAGTGACCGCTGGAATCGAATTAGGTATACGCGGGGGTATCCTAGTAGACGAACGATATCAAACGAATATTCCTGATATTTATGCGGTGGGGGATGCTATCGTTGTAAAACAGCTAATCACTGGAAAAGATGCACTTATTTCTCTTGCTTCACCAGCCAATCGTCAAGGTAGACAAGTTGCAGACACGATTTCCGGAATTTCTCGAAGAAATCAAGGCAGTATTGGAACAGCAATTATACGAACATTTGGAATGACCGCCGCATCCACCGGATTAAGTGAAAGAACAGCCAAAGAAAACGAGCTGTCTTTTGAAGTCGTTCATGTGTCAGGAAAAGATCATGCAAGCTATTATCCAGAAGCAACAGATATTTTACTGAAGTTGATCTTCCATCCAGAGACTGGCGAGATTTATGGTGCACAAGGTGTTGGGGCAAAAGGTGTGGATAAACGGATCGATATTTTAGCAACAGCAATCAAAGGGCATTTGACGATCTTCGATTTGCCGGAGTTAGAATTGACGTATGCACCGCCATTTGGCTCAGCCAAAGATCCAGTAAACATGCTAGGATATGCAGCAATGAACATTGCAGAAGGGCTTAGTGAAACCGTACAATGGCATGAATTGCCAACAGAATTAGCCAAAGGAAAAATTTTATTAGATGTGCGAACAGCAGAAGAATTGGAAAAAGGCAAATTCAAGGAAGCCAAACATATCCCTTTGAATGAACTTCGGGACCGATTAAATGAATTAGACAGTCAACAAGAATATATCGTCAGCTGTCATAGCGGCTTACGTAGCTATCTAGCAGAAAGAATCTTGAAGCAGTCTGGCTACCACGTAAAAAACCTTGATGGAGCATTTTCTTTATATCAAACTGTCCGACCTGAAGAACTGATATATCCTAACAAATGATACTCGTTAAAAAGCTTGCATTCGACTCTTAAAAGAGGTAAACTAATCGGTTCCACCACTTTAAAAAAAGAGGAGAATGTGTATGGTCGACACACAAAAGCAGTTAGAAGAAGCATATCTGAAGAATGTGTATCAAAAGCTAATCGATAAAAGAAACGAACTGCGTGAATCGATGGATACGGCAAAAATAGAAGGAAACCAGTCGCTGAAAGAAATGGCTGGCGAGCTTCGATTGAATTTTGACAGTTACTTAGATAACCTGGATACTTTTTCGATGATTGAAATGAAAAATAGAGAAATCGATCAGATGAATATCAAACAGAAAAACGCAGAAAATCAGCTGGCAAAGATCGAACGTTTATTGAAAAGTCCCTATTTTGGAAAAGTCATTGTAGACTTTCTGGATAATGAGCCAAAAGAATCCTTTTATATCGGTACAGCAAATTTCACAGATGATGTAGATGAAAATCTTGTTTATGATTGGCGTTCACCAATTGCCGAACTTTTTTACAATAACGTGATTGGTCCGTCTTCTTATACGGTTCGTCAAAATAAAATCGATACGGTTATCAAAGAAAGACGACAATTTATTTTGGAAAGAGATCGTTTGGTCAAGTTTTTTGATACGTCTGTAGCTATCCAAGACGATGTGTTATTAGAAGTGTTAGGTCAAGATGAAACCAATGAAATGAAGGCTATCACTGCTACGATCCAATCGGAACAAAACACAATCATTCGGGATGTGAAAAGTCAAAATATCTTGGTAAATGGCGTAGCAGGAAGTGGTAAAACCTCTGCTATCATGCAGCGTATTGCGTATCTGCTCTATTTATATCGAGATACGATGACATCTGATGACTTGCTGATTCTATCGCCTAATCATCGGTTCATCGACTATATCTCGAATGTCCTACCATCATTAGGCGAAAGAAATCCACTGAATCTAACCATCTTGCAGCTGGTTTCACAGCTTTCAGCAGAGGAAATAGAAGGTGAAGAAGCTTATTTCAAACGTATCACGAAAGAAAATGTATCAGAGCAAGCAGAACATTTGCGTAGTAAAGAGTATATCGATGATCTAAAACGATCAGATCCTTTGTTTCTAGATCATCCTGATTTTATCCGTGGACTTACTAAAAATGGAAAAACAGTTCTTTCTAAAAAAACGATCGAAAAAATATATGAGAAAGTTCCTGCTCATCCTAAATTGATCGATAGGCTTCAAGCAACGAAAAAGGCACTGATGAGCGAATGGAAGAACCATCTTTTGAAACAAGCAAAAAGTCCTGCAGTGCAGAATCAGGTACTCTCGTTGACAGAAGATAGGCAGTTGAAATTATTCGGTGAATTGATTTCTGATGATTCGGAACAAAGTATCGCAACTTATGCAAGGAAACTTTTACAAAAAAACTATCGAAAAATAACCAGACAAATCGAAGAAATGGCGTGGGTGGATGAGCATCGATTGTTTGAAAGAATTTATGAAAAACGATATGGCTCAGCTTATGTTTGGCAACACACACGTACTGTTGATGAAGCAGTCATTTTATTAGCTATTCATCATTTGCTTGTTGAAAAGGTAAATGTACCAGTGTTTCGCTATTTATTGATTGATGAAGTACAAGATTATACCCTGGCACAATTAGGTCTATTGATTGAATTATTTCCAAAAACTCACTTTACTTTAGTAGGTGACGAGAATCAAGCAATCTTTAATTCTTCCACTACTTTTGCTGATATTATGCGTTGTTTCGATGACTTCCATCTGCCGATCCATCGATATGATCTTAGAAATAGTTACCGTTCTAGCGGAGCAATCACAGAGCTTTTCAAAACCTATGCTGTGGATCAAGAGAAGATCGACATCGTATCGATCCGACCGCAAGGAAAAGAACCCGAATACCGCTCTTTTCAATCCTCTGAAGAATTGTTGGAAATACTAGCTGAGATTTTGGCTTCTCTAAAAGGAGAAAAAGCGGCAATTATCACCCAAACAGAAGAGAAGACCCAAACGCTACAAGAATCGATTAAAAAAAGTTCATATGGATTAGAAAACTGCCAGATCATTCCTTTGAGTCTAGCAAAAGGACTAGAATTTGATCATGTAATCTTGTATCCATTTGAAAACAATAGAGATGAGCAAAGAAGACGCAGACAAATGTACACGGCGATATCTAGAGGAATGAAAAGCATTGTCGTATTGGAAAGAGAAACATAATTAAGAGATAAAAAAATAAAAAGAACAACTGATAAAAAGAACAAAATATTTTTCATTTGCCGATGAGAAATGTTTTGTTCTTTTTCTTAGGAAAAATTTAGGAACACTTTATGTGAAAAGAAATGAAAAGTATGGTAAACTCCTACGTCGTAACAAAAAATGTGAGGTGAGGATATGAAAAAAGTAACAAGAGAAGAAGTTGCATCGATTTTGGTGAAAGATAAGTATTTTTCGAAAGGTAATTATTGGTTGAAAATTTGGCAAACGCTAGTGGCTCTTTTCGGTTGGATGATCGTTGTTCTTCCTTTTATATGGGTGTTTTTTCCATTGACGAGACCAGAAAGAGCCAAAGATTTTTACTTGTACGCTTTTTTATTGGAAAAGAAAATGCTGTATTTCTTCATCGGCTTTTTTGCATTGATCTTTTTCAGCTTCCTGATTATCTCATTTGTGTTGACTAGATGGAACAATCGAAATTTGTATAGAAAAGTAAATAAGTCTTTTGAATATGAAGATGAAGAATTGAAAAAAAGACAAGAATTACTTGAAGAAATGTATACGGAACGTTTTGGAACAAAGGAAGAGAGAGAAACGGTCCGTTTTTATTCTGTCTCCGAAGAGAAAAATCTAGATACGACACTCATTGCAGATTTGTATAAAGAAAATGGGATGGAACTGAAATGACCTCAATCACTCATACAGGTAATCAATTCCTAGATACTTGTTTGTCTATCATGTATTTTTTTCTCGTTTCTTACCCGATTTTAGGCGGATTTGCATGGTTTATTGGTGTCTGGTGTTATGTTTTTTTATACAAACATAAACAAAAAGAATGGGTAGATGTTCCATCAGGTGTCGAACCGTTCATTACGATCATGGTACCAGCCCATAATGAAGAGATTGTGATCGAAGATACGATCGAGTATTTGATGACGAAATTGAATTATCACAACTATGAAGTATTAGTGACAGATGATGGTTCAACGGACCAAACACCAGAAATATTAGCCAGACTGATGAAAAAATACGCTAATCTTCGTGTGGTTCGGATCGAAAAAAATAAAGGAAAAGCCCATGCGTTTAATATCGGACTTGCCTTTGCAAAAGGGAAATTGATTTTAAGCAATGATGCAGATACGGTACCGGAGCCAGATGCACTGAACAGGTATGTGAATTATTTTATTCGCCCTGGTGCAAGACATATTGCTGCGGTCACTGCAAATATGGATGTCCAAAATCGTACAAAGTTGATTGCAAAATCGCAAACGGTTGAATTCTCAAGTATCGTTGGTATTATCAAACGAACACAGTCAGCTGTTTTCGGTGGCCTTTATGCGTACAGTGGGGCAAATACGATGTATCGAAAAGAAGCCTTGATCGATGTGGGCGGATTCAGACAAGATCGAGCGACAGAAGACATCAGTATTGCTTGGGATCATCAGTTGAATGATTGGGTATCTGTTTTTGCTCCTGGGATCATCTTTTTCATGGAAGTACCTGTGACGTTGAAGATGCTATATCGACAAAGAAAACGTTGGGCAAAAGGTGGAACAGAAGTCTGGCTGACGAATTTCAAAAAAGCGATGCTCCATCCTTTTGAACATATCGGAAGAACGATCATCTTCATTGATCAAACATTGAGTATTGTCTGGTCAATATTCTTTTGTATTTCCGTGATTCTTTTTATTGGATTGATTGGGCATTATGTGTACCAAGGAAACTATGAACAGATCTATGTCACTTTTACATTCAGTTTTGTGTTCATCTGCTTTGAAATGGTCGCAGGATTTTTCCAGTTGTTAGCTTCGCTGATTGTAGATGATCGACGAAGAAAATTGAAATACCTTCTTTTCGCACCCCTATATATGCTTTTGTTCTGGATAGTGAACGCGATAACGATCGTGACGACTTTCATTCCAGCGGTCAAAACGATTTTAGGTTATGGAAGCGGGACATGGAAAAGTCCGGAACGTACAAAAAAATAAAAGATGCACCGTTTTTTAGACAAACAGCCTATTGTGTTTATGGTTCTTCCAGACATTTTTGCTTATAATAAGAAATTAGTTAAAAAGTAGTAAGGATGGGAAAGTGATGAAAAAAAGAATGAAGCCGTTGATCTGGCCGATTGCTGTTTTCGGTATTTTCTTCTTCGGACAAACAGCTTTTGCAGAAACTTCTGAACCTGCTCAAACAGAGCCTTCAACAACTATAAGCTCTTCTGATGCTGAAAAAGGAACCTCAGAAACAGAAATGACTTCCAATGTACCGACAGATAACTCAGGAGAAACGATTTCGTCTTCAGAAGATACATCAACGAATAGTTCTACCTCTTCTGACCAAATCGATCATTTGCAAGACTTGGAAAATAAAAGAAAAGAACTCGAAGAAGCATTAGAAGCTGCAAAAAACAAATTGAAAGAAGACCAAGCAGCAATCGATCAAGATTTAGCTGATCTTAAAAATAAAGCGGGAAATGACCGTGCACAACTTGAGAAAAAGCTTGCTGAAGCGAAAGCAAAAGCGGAAGCTGTCCAAACAGATCTTGACGGGAAGATCCAACAAGCAAAAGAATTCAATCAACAATTAGATCAGGTTGCTCAAACAGCTTCTGGAAAGCTAAGTCAAACTCAAGCGGATATCACAGCGGCCAGTCAAGCGATCCATGGAAAGATCAGCGAAGCGCAAACAGTTGCTAATGATTTTGAAGCAAAAAAAGCAGACTTAGCAGCTAGTTTCCAACGAATAAAAGATATTTTGCATTCGGCAGGAGAAAAATCAGTGGCCTCTGGAACCACGACAGAAACAGTTCATCAAACGACAGAGCCATCCGAATCAACAAGTCAGACTTTACCAAAAACAAATGAAAAAACAGCTTCTGTCAATTATTCCTTCGTAGGCACAGGTGTGCTAGTTGCAGCAGTTTACGGAATCATTCGCAAAAAGAAATAAAAAAGAGAGAATGGGAAGGTAGTGAACCTCGAAGTTAGACTGAAAAATCTAACTCTTGGGTCCCACTACATGTCCCATCTCTTTTTATTTATTAAGACAGCTATTCCTACTTATCTTGTGGAGACAGCTGTTCCACTACATGTGACCATCAGCATACCATTGTCGCTACCTAATACTTCGTAGTCCATTTTTACGCCAATGATTGCATCAGCTCCTAATGCTTTTGCACGTTCGGCCATTTCCGCAAGTGCTTCTTCTCTTGCGCCCATTAGTTCATTTTCATAACTTTTTGAACGACCGCCAAAGACGTTTCGCAAACCAGCCCCAAAATCTTTCAATACATTGATCCCAGTAATAACTTCACCAAAAACGATTCCTTTATAAGCTACTACGGTTTTTCCTTCCACACTATTCGTGGTTGTTGTAATCATTCAATCACTCCTCTCTTTAACGAAAGTATAACAAAGTTCAAGATGCGCAACACATATTTTCCCAAAATTAGGAATTTATTATATACTTGAATTGTTCATTAATGAAAGCGAAACCAATCGTTAGCAACTATGTAAAAGAAAGGAAGATTCTTGTGAAAAAGAGTATTTTGCTTATTTCTCATAGTCAAAAAGTAACAGATGGTATTAAAGAAATGATTGAGCAGATGCAAAAATCCCAAGAGGTGCAGATCTTTTCTCTCGGCGGAATAAATGGCGAGATCGGATCAGACCCGATGAAAATCGTAGAAGCTGTCAATGAATCAAGTGATGCAGCTAGTTATTTTGTTTTTGCGGATATCGGCAGCGCGGTATTGAATTCGGAACTGGCAAAAGACATGTTGGAAGAAGAACAGCAGCAACGTTATCATCTGGTGGATGCGCCTTTAGTGGAAGGAGCTTTTGCAGCAGCCATCACTGCCGGTATAACGGATGATACTCAGCAAATCTTAACAGAAGCACAAAATGCCGGAAAGAAAGGATGGGAATAAATTGAAAAAAATCATGAATGATCCAAGCAATATTGTCGAAGAAATGCTGGAAGGATTAGTAAAAAGCTATCCAGAACTTGTTCATCGTGTAGAATCTTCCCGTGTTGTAGCCAAGAATCAGAAATCGGAACAAGTTGGTTTGGTTTCTGGTGGAGGAAGCGGACATGAACCATCCCATGCCGGGTTTGTAGGGGAAGGAATGTTAAGTGCAGCGGTGCTCGGTGATGTATTTACTTCTCCAACTCCAGATCAGATTCAAACGGCTATCAAGGAAGCGGATAGTGGCAAAGGAGTTTTACTAATCGTTAAGAATTATACAGGGGATGCATTGAACTTCGATATGGCAAAGGAACTAGCTGCTATGGACGATATTGAAGTAGAAAGTGTAATCGTAGATGATGATATCGCCGTTGAAAATAGTACGTATACTGCTGGAAAACGCGGAGTCGCAGGTACTGTCCTTGTACACAAAATCGTGGGCGATGCAGCAAGAAACGGTGCTTCCCTAGCAGAGTTGAAAGAATTGGGAGAAAAGGTCGTACAGGCAACTAAAACAATCGGTGTAGCGCTTCGAGCAGCAACTGTACCAGAAGTAGGGAAACCAGGATTCGAACTAGGAGAAGATGAAATCGAGTACGGTGTTGGTATCCACGGTGAGCCAGGCTATCGTCGAGAAAGGATGCAGCCTTCTAAAGTACTGGCAAAGGAACTTGTTACTAAGATTTTAGATGATTACTCGAATTTGCCAAAAGAAGCAGGTGTATTCGTCAACGGAATGGGCGGGACGCCTTTGATGGAACAGTTCGTATTCATGAATGATGTTTTAGCTCTGCTGGAAGAAAGAGGCGTCAATGTAGTTTTCCGAAAAGTCGGTAATTTTATGACCTCACTAGATATGCAAGGCCTTTCTCTTACGCTGATCGACTTGACGGAGACACAATGGAAAGATTCTTTAGAAAGCAATGTACAGACGATTTCATGGTAAGACAATCTCAAGATAAAAGGGTGATAATATGAAACTAACCGTTCAAGAAATCCAAGAATGGCTCTCACAATTTGCAGAGGCAATCAATCAGAACAAACAATATCTCAGTGATCTAGATACCCCGATTGGCGATGGAGACCACGGAAATAATATGGGAAGAGGGGTTTCAGCTTATGAAGAAGCTTTTCAAACCGATCATCCTGGAACAATTAGTGATACATTCAAAGTATTCTCTATGGCGATGATATCGAAAGTTGGTGGGGCTTCTGGTCCGTTATACGGATCTGCATTCATGAACATGATGAAAGCGACAAAAGGGGTCGATTCTATTGATTCTCAAGAAAAATTAGGAGAAGTGATCGAGCAGGGAACAGCGGGTATTCAAAGCCGAGGAAAGGCAGAAGCTGACGATAAAACGATGTTAGATGTTTGGCTACCAGTTACAGAGGCGTTGAAAGCAGGGAATCTAACAAAAGAAATTATTGACCAGGCAAAAGAACACACCAAAGACTTGGTAGCTAAAAAAGGACGAGCTTCCTATCTAGGAGAGCGTGCAATCGGACATATCGACCCGGGAGCTGCTTCCAGTGCCATTTTATTTACGTCACTACTCGATGTGATCAAAACTTCATGACCATTCCTGTAAATGGAAACAGAGGCTGAACTCGAAAAGCAAGCAGTTGCTTTTTCGATTCAGCTTTTTTACAGTTGTTTCTTTTAAATAACATAGTTAAAATAAAAAAGAAAAGAGGGAACAAAATGGATTTAATGAAAGAAGACTATCAGTTATTTGACAGAGACAATTATGCATTCAAACAACTCAAAGAAATACATACACCAGATGAAGTCGAACTAATCAAACAAGAATACAAAGCACACTGGCAAAAATGGAAAGAGATCCAGCTCCAGACAGCTGCACTTTTGCCTGATACGTATGGCATGAGCAAACCTAAAATCGAAAGCTGGACGAATGGCTGGAATTTACGCAGTCATTTTTGGAGTGCTTATCGAAGTGAAGATCGGCAAAACGAGAATGCCTGTCTAGCAGTTTTGTTGAATCAAAAACAATACCAAATCTATTTGATGTATCAGCACTATAAAAGTGACACGAGAGAAGGAAGCGTTGAAGGATACAATCAATTGCTATCTTTACTGCAGGAATGGAGTACCCAGGTAGCGATTGAAGATTATTATATCTGGCCCCAGCCTGAAAATGAGCTGGAAGATCATTTGCCTTTATCCGTTTATTTATCAGATAAGAGCAAGCAAGAAGAGCTGCGAGAAACAATGGGCGATCGAACCTTCCAACTTGGCAAACTGTTTTTTTCTCCAAATGAATACACAAACATCGAAGAGAAAGCTGCTAAGGCACTCAAAGAACTAGCGCCATTGTATCACGCGATAAAAAAGAAGTTATGAAAAAGCTGATTTGCGTTGCGTACTAAATAGATGGCACATCATCGAATCCACTGCTCTCATGATGCAATATAAACAGACACCTGCGAAAAATCATTTTTTTGCAGGTGTCTGTTTGGTTTTTCCATCAGTCAAATCAGAATAAAAATTTAAACAAATCTAAAAACATAACAGTTAACAATCTCTAAAAAACGACGATTGCTTGCGTCCCGCTCATTCTTTTGTATATATGTTTCGAATTACATAACAGAAAAAATGAAAAAATATTCATTTCGTTATCAAACAAGGAAAAGTAAGAACAAGGCTTCTTTTTTCACTGATAAGCCTATGGTAAAATCCGTTTAAAGCGTTTTCTTCACGAAGAGAAGTAAGAAGGAGCAAGTATGAAAAAAATCATTTTCAGAGGAGTCATAGTCATCATCGCACTAAGTATAGGAGGGAAAATATTGATGGATAGAAGAGAAAAAGACAACGAAGAACTGCGTACCATCCAAACCGATCTGGCAAATTATTTGTATAATCATTATGAGATTTCAACAGTAGATGAAAAGCGAGAAAAGGAAATCTTCAAAGAATTTAATCAAGGTAAAGGAGACATGACTGAACAGGAATTTTTTGAAAGATTAGATTCTATAACTGAGTATATTGATATTGAGAAAATAGAATTTACAGGTTTCTCTGTAACCCCTATGAAATCTTTAGAGGTACACTTCGAAATCAATGACCTGCTCTCCCACACTGCGACATTAGGAGTAAAGTCTGCAGAAACAGGTCAGTGGATCTATAGGATTGATAGTGGTATAGAAAAACCGGGGCAAGATCATTATCTCAGTAGAAAAGACCAAGAGACCAATAGGAGCATACCCATGAATATCGTCACATTCTATGATGGGGGGATCGACTGATGGATCAGAATCAAGTTTTTTCAGAAACAGTTTATCAAGTAGAAGTAGGAAAAATTAAAAATGGTGATAGAACGGGGAAACGTAATGAATATTTAATTCTTGATACGGTAAACACCGACAAACATACAATCGGAAAAGAAAAAACACCAAAGAAAAACGGTATGCAGGCCATGGTCGTGGCTGAAATCAAAGATGAATATAAAAGTAAGAAGCAAGATCAATTACAGCAAATTTCCGGCTACCCCAAATCCGTCATCAAAAAAGACCCGACTATCGCCTACGCAGGTACCAAAAGTTGGCAGGACTGGAAAACGAACATCCGAGAAGTCGGCTTTGAGGACAAACACGACAACGGCGCCTTCCAGTCGGCTTTAGCGTATGCCGATGCAATCGAAAAGACCTATTCTGTCAAAGACGGCTACACCATTTCCACGACCGGTCATTCCTTAGGTGGAGCGCAGGCAATCTATGTCGCTGTTTTAAAAGGCTATCACGGATTTACATATGCAGCGGCAGGCCCAGGCCTGAGTGAGAAACAGCTCAATAATTATGAAGGGCAGATCATCAATCTGTATGACACTTCAGACATCGTGACTAGTGGCTGGCTGACTGGTGGGAAAGGCCAACTGCCATTTCACAGTTTCGGAATCGACAACATCGGCTGGAAAAACTATGGACACGATCTAAATCAGTTCAATCTCGACAAAAACGGGAATTACATCGATAAATATGGCGATATCGTCATCTATTCCGACCAACATGGAGGGGTCGCCCTCGAACAGACCTTACTCGCCCAGCAAATCATCAAAAACAAAGCTATGATCCGTCAAATGGAGACATATGGCGAAAAAAATCAATGGGAGAAAGATCGGATCAGTCAACTGAAAGAAGAAAACAAGTGGCTCCAGCTACAAATCAGTGCTTTCTCCAAGCTAGTGACTTGGCTGAAAAGATTCACAGCTAGCAGCGGCGGTCTGTCGACCAATGAACAGATCTATTTAGACGACCAGCAGGCGCTGATGATCGTGAAACATGCGGCTTCCGTCTTCAATCAAGCGATGGAACAAGTGCTAGTCATTTACCAGCGTGGAATTCGTGATTTGGAACAGCTGTGGGCAGATGGTCTTGCGATGGTCCGCAGACAGACACCGCTTTTGTCTCAGAACGAAATGCTCGATGCTCTGCGAGAAGTCGATTGTACAAAGCAGACGATCGTTGATGAACCTACGCAGAAATTCAGGGAAAAAATCTTCAAAATCAAGCAGCTTTCAGCAGAATTCTCTACCTTGGCAAAAGAGATCGAAGCGAAAATCAATGAGCTGGTCCAACGTGATCGAGACTTGGCACGACAATTATTTTAAAACAAGGAGTAGTGAGATGGAAAAAGAAAACCAGATTCATGAAACATACCGAAAAGAACGACTGCAGCTAGAAAATCAGGAAGATCAGCTCAGACAGATGCAAAAGAACATGCAGCAGCTGGCAGAAACGACTTATTCCAATATACGTTTTTCGGTGTGTTCCTTTGAATGCCCGAAGGATTCTTTGTATTTTGCACAAAAAGAACTCAGACGTTTAGAAGAGAGGTTCTCTCATGAATTGATGCAGAAACGAAAAAAAATCTATGATCAGCAAGATGAAGTCGAACGCCGTTATCGTGCTGATCTGCAACGATTAAACAAAAAGTAACAAGAAAGGAGATAATAAGTGATCATTCTAGAGGAAAAAATTTGGGAAGATTACCAGAAAGAGATACAAAAAATCTCAGCAAGAGCTTTAGGGATTGCGATGACTCAAGACAAAGTCACGAAAGGCAAAAAGGCGAAACAAGCCGCAGAGGTGGAAGCAAGTACGGCAAAAAAAGCGGTATCCTCTGCAACGACTGGATTGGAAAAAGCAGTAAAGGGTCGTTTCGGCAAACAAGTAACAGCGGCATTTAGTAAAAAAAGCCGAATGTTAGTAAGTTTTTGAACACTGTGAATCTCGGAGGTTGTGAACTTGCCGTTTAACCCTGAGTCACAAGGAACAATTTCAAAAAACAGCTTCTCATGTTTGATGAATATCGTGACTTGTATCCGAGAAGTTGGCAGGAGAACACCATTTATTCAAAAAATAGGAGTTGCGACAAGGCGTTTGTCACAGCTCCTATTTGACATAAGAGGCAATTTTCAATTTTACTTATAGATAGTATCAAAAAATGATTTTAAGGCATAAAACACTCACCGCCATTATTACCGAGAGTCTGATCCTAGTGGCCGAGGTGGCAAACGGTATGCTTTTCCATGAAATGAGTATTCTGATCGTGGTCATAAACGGCATGTGTCTGCTTACTTATCGCACAAAAAGAAAAATCTTGATACAACAATTACCCAAGTTAAACGAACAAGTAGAATAACAAACAAGGAAGAAATCCAAAGGAGGAATCTGCTATGAGACATGAAGGATTGTGTGTTTCACTCGTTCCATTATTCAATCATCTCGAGATAGAAGATCAGCAAAAAATCCACTCGTTAGTGACACACAGAAAAGTGGAAAAAGGAGAACAGCTTCTTGCGCCGAATGGAGAGTCTCAATTAGTAATCGTGGCTTCTGGAAGTATGAAAGTGTATCAATTATCTGCTAGCGGAAAGGAACAGCTTTTACGAGTAGTAGAGCCGGGCGGATATGAGGGAGAGAGCCAGTTGTTAGGCGTTCCAAATGAATCTTTATTTGGCGAAGCACTAGAAAAAACGGAAATTTGCGTATTGAGACAAAAAGATTTCTCGGAACTTTTACTGCATTATCCCGCCCTTAGTCTGAAACTTTTAGCAATCAACGCTGAGAAATTAACAAAAGTACAGCAGCAGACAACTTTTTTGATGATGGAAAAAGTAGAAGAACGAGTCGCTGTCTATCTGCTTGACTTAGCTAAAGCGACAGGGAAGGATCACTTTTTCCTACCAATGAAAATGAAAGAACTTGCTGCATTTATCGGTACGACCCCCGAAACTTTATCTAGAAAATTTAAATTATTAGAGGAGAATGGTTATGTAAAAAGAGAGAATCGGGAAGTCTGGATCATTGATAAAGAACAGTTAGAAGACATGTAAATACAAAAATGACCTCCAAATGTTGGATTTTTGATCCCAATTTGGAGGCTAGCATGAAATTGAACATGCTCTTTTTTTGTTATCCTTCCACTAAATCTCTTCTCCTATAACCGATAGCACCAAGGACGATCAGTGCAAGGCTGATACAGGATAATGTAAGGAATACGGAAAGATCGAAAGAATCGTTTGGCATCCGTGGTACCCAGCTAGGGACCGCTGTTTTGGAGAACCATTCTGGTAAATCCAAAATCCCGCCAAAGTAATTGAGCGCAAAGGAGTAAGCTAAGTAGATATAAGCAAATTTACCCATTCGAGGAAGCCATCCGAATAGAAAGCCACTCATTCCGATAAACACTAAAACAGCAGGCAGAAAGTTGAATCCGGCTTTAAGAAACAGCAATAGATCCATATCTTTCGCATCCTTCATCGATGCCAAAGCAGAAAGTCCTAGCGCACCAGAACTAATCAGAATCGACAATATAGAAAACAGGATCGCTAGTAACAGATTTGTCCAATAAAGTTGGTTCCTAGAAATTTTTGTTGCGAACAGCTGATTCATACGTCCGTGGGTTTCTTCTGTAAATAAACGATTGATGCTAGCAATTGGTAAAATAGCAGCTAGACAAATCAAGACGACCATGATCGTGCTTGTAAAGTTTTTTTCAATTGAGACGCCAGATTGGATAAACATCTGTTTCATTAAGTCGTTACTTTCTAAAAACTGTTGCATATTCCCGTAGATAGAGCCGTATGCCGCCCCCATCAAACCAAAAGTGATAAGCCAACTGATGGTCATTCCTTTATTTAGATAGAATAATAAACCACGCAAGGATAGAAGAGAACGTTTAGCATACGGTTTTCCTTCACGTTCGGGGATATAGCCGGTGTTCAAGTCTCGATGTTCCTCTAAAACAAATGAACTGATTATCAAGATGAGACTGAACAAAAACAAATAAAGCAAAGGAATCCAGTTATTAGTTGTAAATGGATAGGACAAATAAGACCAGCCTAAAGGATTCCACATCGAAAGGGAGGAATCAGCTACATCTGTTATTGCTCTTAGAAGGTAAAGTCCACCTAAAAACGCTAGAGACAGACCATTCGAACTGGCTGCACTTGGCATCAGTTGTGAAGCAAACAGTGCAACGGCACTCCCCAAAATCCCCGTACTACCTACAGATAGCCCAAAAAGCCAAGCACCTTCTGCAGTGATCGAATCTGCTTGAAAAAAAATCATCGTACAGCTGATCGATATTGCTAAAAGCAAATTAATCAGAATACTTTCAGCGATGACAGCTAAAGAGTTTGCTTGACGTCCGACTCGAAAGGAACGAATAAGTTCAATCAGACCAAGCTCCTCTTTTTTTCTCGTTTGGCTCACCACATGCAAAACAGAGATCACAGCAGCAAACAAACTGCAAAAAAGCAACATTTCATTTGCATACATCGCTCCTAAAGTATACTCAGCAGCATTCGAAGCGGGAGTTGGTCCGACCATTGCTATCATTGCCGGGTTTTGCATTGTTTCGTATAATCCAGCTAACCCTTGTCCTGAAGTCAATTCTTCAAACGCAGGGACAAAACCACCAGAAAAAGCAGTGACACCGACTAGCCATATCAAGATCTTTTTCCAGTCACGGCTAAGGTTTTGAGAAAAAAGGGTAGACCAGCGTGAAAATTTATCAGTCATTTCGATTCCTCCTCATCCTTCATAGTGCCTCATGAATAAATCTTCAAGAGTCGGTGGAATAGATTCAAATTTTTTCACACCTAATTTGGAAGTTTCAGCTAAAATCACATCGAAAGCTTCGTTGTCAGCAGCAAATTGAGCAAGGTGGCCTTTTTGCACAAAATCATGGACACCGTTCAATTGTGCTAAGTGGCTGTTATCTGCTTCTGTTTCTATAGTAATGGTCGAGCGGGTCAAATGACGCAATTCATCGAGTGTTCCTTCTTCTACGACTGTTCCCTCGCGGATGATCACGACTTTATCTGCCAGCCGTTCGACTTCACTGAGAATATGAGAAGAAAGCAGGATGGATTTGCCCTGTTCTTTCAGTTTTTCAACTTCTTCTTGAAAAATGGTTTCCATCAAGGGATCTAAACCAGAAGTAGGCTCATCAAATAAATAGAGATCCGAATCAACAGCTAAAGCAGCAATCAAGCCCACTTTTTGACGATTTCCTTTTGAATAGTTTTTTGCTTTTTTCTTAGGATCAAGAGAGAAACGTTGAATCAGTTCGTCCTTTTTTTGAGCATTCCCTTTTCCATGAAGCTTCATGAAGAGATCGATGATCGCTCCTCCAGTCAAATTTCCCCATAAAGAGATGTCACCTGGAACATAAGAAAGACGTTCATGGATAGATAAACTATCTTCCCATACATCTTGACCAAAAATCGTTGCCGTTCCGCCGTCTTTTTTTATAATCCCTAAAAGTGTCCGAATCGTCGTGGATTTTCCAGAACCATTTGGTCCGATAAATCCAACGACTTCACCTGAATGTACGGTGAAAGAGACGTCTTTTAAAGCTTCGAAACGACCAAAGCTCTTTTTCAAATGTGTGACTTTGACGATTTCTGCCATAAAAACCCCACTCCTTTTTCTTAAAATATATACTAAAAAATATTAATCAGTTTAATAAAATGGTTTTATACCTTTTTATAAAACTTTTTTTATATTTTAGTACATAATATTCTTTTTATAAATTTCTGTCAATGAATTCATAAACAAGGAATTGCTAGCTTGATACTTTCTCAATAGATAGTTATAATAAACCTCAGAATAAATTTGAACTATATATATTATAAAAGTTTAAAATTACGGGAGGCTCTATAAATGAACGGTTTTGAAAAGAGAGCACAAGAGAAAAAGAAAGAGATTTTACAAGCAGCTTTTGACTTGATGAACACAGACATAGGAACCGCTGGAGTGACGATGGATAAGGTTGCTGAGAGCGCTCAGGTAAGTAAAGCGACGATTTTTAAATATTTTGGCAGCAAGGAAGGGCTGATTTATGAAGTATTTTTCACATTTATGAATGATTTAGGGCAAGAAGCGAAAGCGTTGATTGCGGAAAATCTTCCATTTGAAGAAACGCTGATTGCTATGAGTGAAAATAAAATCCGCTATCTCAATCGAGTGAACAAACAATTTTATATCGATTTGATGACATACTATACAAAAAAAGAAAAAAAAGAATTTTCTGACGCGATGGATGCGTATACGCAAGAAAGTTTCAGTATCATGCTTGATCTTTTCCACCGAGGACGTAAAGAAGGAAAAGTGGATTTGAAATATTCGGATGAGTTTTTGATCCTCTATTTTCAAGCAATGGTAGAAGGAATTTCTAAGCCGGAGATATACGCAAAACTGCTTCCATATACAGCAGAATGGACAGAAGTCCTGATCAAAGGTATCGCGCCGAAGAAGAAATAAAGCATAAAAAAAGCCGAAACTGACGATAAAATGTCAGTTCGGCTTTTTTTGTTTATAAATGATGTAAAATCAAGCGGATTCGCGTGCTTCTTTGTCGTAGACCTCATGAACATTGATGAATGGATCAAGAATAGGGTTTTGTCCGTCTAAATCTGATTGGAACCGAATGCCATCAATATTGATTCGAGCATTTCGATAGAAATCCGTACCTAATTGTCCCCAAGCGGGAGTAGAAGCATCTACATTGCAGAAAATATCGAAACCTTGACTCTTCAAGTAAGCAAATTTTTGATTTTCTGCTGAATAAGGCTGCCAGTCGCTAATATCTGCACCAAATGGATAAATCAGGATATTTGTTTTTCCTAGGATAGGTGCAACTTCTTGCTGCCATAATTCATTGTCTTTTTTGACATCCTCTAATGAAGCTTGAGTCATATTCAAGTGTCCCCAGGTATGGGAAGCAAAGCTCCAACCATCTTTCTTCAACTGATCAGCCACTTTTTTAGCTTCTTCGCTCTCTTTTTTTGTTTTTTCGTTATCTCCGTATTGAGACTTGGATGTTCGATAACCTAAAACACCGTTGTAACCTGTCAGGGCCAAGGTGCCTTTTGCGCCTCGATAAGAAAAATCAGGATGTTTCTTGACAAAAGCATCGATCAGAGGAACCATGTCAAAGTCCCCAATTTCTTCCTTATCATTCTCTTTATAAACATTTTTGATTTCATTGTTATTTGATACGACTAATCGGCTAGGAAAACCGGAATTATCCATATATTCATAATAGCTGACATCATCTTGTGAAAGAATTAATGGTTTTTTTCCTTCAGGTAGCGCAAGCCCGTTAAAGGAAAGATTCCCTTGTTCGTCTTTTTGGATCAAATCATTCAAATTGACTAAAACAAAATCATTTTGATAGAGTTGTTCGATTGAACGGTTGAATTCTTCAACAGTTACCATATAGTCTTTGTATCCTTGAGCCTGTTGAGAGTGGAAGGCTTTTTGTGGGTCCACGATCAAGCTGTGAAAAAAGACGTGAGAGATCTGAGTAGGATCAGACCAGTCAATTAGTTGTTCTTTCTCCTTTTTCAGTGTTTGAAGAAGCTGCTGTGTTTCCGCAGATCCGTTTTTACTGTTTTTCTCCAATAAAGCAATCGCTTGGTCATAATCATAGCTTTGTGCCAGATTTTTTGCTTGAGTCACTAGCTGTTGCTTATCATCCATTGGCTCTTTTGTCTTTTCTGTTATTTTTTTTTCATGAATAATCGGTTCTTTTTTTGTGTATGCTCGGATGACAAAAAAAAGACTTAAAATTAAAATAACGACAGTTAAAGCAGAAGTGGCTCCTAAAATAATTTTTTGCTTTTTTTCCATATACCTCGTCCCTTACTTTTTCATTTTTTTACTCGTACCGTTGTTCATTGTAACGAAGAAAGAATAAGAGGAAAAGTAAAGTGACTTCTCGATAAATTGCAGAAAAAATACAGAAAAAATAGTTTCTTTTAACAATAGTTGAAAATAAAATGTTCGGGATTAGAGCGGATTCAAAAAAGAAAAAATGAGGAATTTAAAAAAAAATATTCTTTTTCTGTTGACAAAGAAAAAGTTGCGCTCTATGATAGACACATATTAATAATAACAAGACGAAGATTGAAACGAAGTAGTTGTTAAAGCCAATGTTTCAGAAAGCTGGTGGTTGCTGCAAACCAGTACATGCTTTAAAGCGAATTACATTTCAGGAGTCTCTGGCAGTGATTGCCACGCGACAGCGTTAAATGTTCGAGAGGTATGTTGGATATCTAGACATACAAATTGGGTGGTACCGCGAGATTTCGTCCCTTGGCTATATGCCAAGGGACTTTTTTTATTTTCCATCCCGAAGAAATACTTAATGACGCATGCTAGCAGGTTCCTGCTTTCATAAAAAAACTACACGGAGGTCAGTAAAATGAATATTATTGATGAATTAACTTGGCGCGACGCCATTAATCAGCAAACAAACGAAGAAAGACTTCGCAAGCTCGTTGAAGAAAAGAGCATTTCACTTTATTGCGGCGTTGATCCAACTGGTGATTCGATGCATATCGGACATTTGATCCCATTTATGATGATGAAAAGATTCCAATTGGCAGGCCATCATCCATATATTCTGATTGGCGGCGGAACAGGAACAATCGGCGACCCAAGCGGCCGTAAAACAGAACGTGTGTTGCAAACGATGGAACAAGTACAACATAACGTGGATGCACTTTCCAATCAAATGAGAAAATTGTTTGGTAAAGACGCAAATATCACATTTGTGAACAACTACGACTGGTTATCAAAAATCTCTTTACTTGAATTTTTGAGAGACTACGGTAAAAACTTCAACATCAACACGATGTTAGCAAAAGATATCGTTGCCAGCCGTTTGGAAGTAGGGATCTCATTCACAGAATTCACTTACCAAATCCTGCAATCCATCGACTTTTTACATCTGCATAAAACATACGATGTACAACTACAAATCGGTGGAGCAGACCAATGGGGAAATATCACAGCTGGTTTAGACCTGATCCGAAAATTAGAAGGACCAGAAGCAGAAGCGTTCGGTTTAACGATTCCATTGATGTTGAAAGCGGACGGAACGAAATTCGGAAAAACCGCAGGCGGTGCCATTTGGCTTGATCCTAAGAAAACTTCACCATTTGAATTCTACCAATTCTGGTTGAATCAAGATGATCGTGATGTAGTGAAATACTTGAAATTCTTTACGTTCTTATCTCAAGAAGAAATTGAAGAATTAGCGAAAAAAGTAGAGACAGAACCTGAGAAACGTGAAGCACAACGCCGTTTGGCAGAAGAAGTTACAAGATTTGTGCATAGTGAAGAAGACTTGAAAGAAGCGCAAAAAATAACGCAAGCATTGTTCTCTGGAAATATTAAAGAACTAAATGCGGAAGAAATCGCGCAAGGATTCGGTAAAATGCCGAACGTTGAAATTTCAAGCACACCTGAAAATATCGTGGAGCTACTTGTTTCCACAAAAATTGAACCATCTAAACGTCAGGCACGGGAAGATGTTTCAAACGGAGCTATAAGTATTAACGGTGACCGCGTTACCGATTTAAATTTTGTCATAAATCCATCCGATGAATTCGATGGTAAGTTTGTGGTTATTCGAAAAGGTAAGAAAAATTACTTTTTGGCCAAAGTAATTGATTAGAATTTAGTAAGTTTTTGCCTTGAAAAAGGGGAATACTATTACAACATTCCAATTTTGAAACCCATCCTAAAATAGAACGCTGGTTGTCGTTAATACAATCTTTGCGAGGGAGTTTACTTTTGTAAATTCCCTCGTTTTTTTTAATTATTTCAAAAGTGCGAACAATTCGAATAATTGATACATATTAAAATACGATTAAAAAACGGTCGGAAGCTTAGTTTACAGAATAGGAGAACAGGTGTAATGTAGGGCTCGACAAAATTTAAATATTTTTTTTAGGAGGGTTTCACTATGAGTGAATCATTGTCGAAAGATCTAAACCTAAATGCCCTATTCATTGGGGACAAAGCTGAGAACGGCCAAATCTATAAAGCTTTGTTGAATGAATTGGTGGACGAACATTTAGGCTGGCGTCAAAACTACATGCCTCAAGACATGCCTATCATTACGCCAGAAGAAAAAAGCAGTGCTAGTTTTGAACACACTGTGAATAAAACAAAAGATGTTCTATCAGAAATTTCAGCGCGGATGCGTACCCATTCCGTTCCTTGGCATAATGCCGGACGCTACTGGGGTCATATGAACTCTGAAACATTGATGCCATCTTTACTAGCGTACAATTTTGCTATGCTATGGAATGGTAATAACGTTGCTTACGAATCTTCTCCTGCAACAAGCCAAATGGAAGAAGAAGTAGGCATGGAATTTGCAAAATTAATGAGCTATAAAGATGGCTGGGGACACATCGTTGCTGATGGTTCTTTAGCAAACTTAGAAGGACTTTGGTATGCCCGCAACATCAAATCATTGCCACTTGCTATGAAAAAAGTGACACCTGAACTAGTTGCTGGAAAAAGCGATTGGGAATTGATGAACTTGTCAACAGAAGAAATCATGAACTTGTTAGACAGTGTTCCAGAAAAAATCGACGAAATCAAAGCTCACTCAGCACGTAGCGGAAAACATTTAGAAAAATTAGGAAAATGGTTGGTTCCACAAACAAAACACTATTCATGGTTAAAAGCTGCCGACATCATCGGTATCGGTTTAGACCAAGTAATTCCAGTGCCAGTTGACCATAACTACCGCATGGACATCAACGAACTTGAAAAAATCGTTCGTGGTCTAGCAGCTGAAAAAACACCAATCTTAGGTGTAGTCGGTGTTGTAGGATCAACAGAAGAAGGAGCAATCGACGGTATCGATAAAATCGTTGCATTGCGTCGCGTATTAGAAAAAGACGGTATTTACTTCTACTTGCATGTAGATGCTGCTTATGGCGGATACGGTCGTGCGATTTTCTTAGACGAAGACAACAACTTCATTCCATTCGAAGATTTAAAAGATGTTCATTACAAATACAACGTCTTTACAGAAAACAAAGATTATATCTTAGAAGAAGTACACAGTGCATATAAAGCAATCGAAGAAGCAGAATCTGTAACGATCGACCCACATAAAATGGGCTATGTTCCATATTCTGCCGGTGGTATCGTCATCAAAGATATCCGCATGAGAGACGTTATCTCTTACTTCGCAACATATGTATTTGAAAAAGGTGCAGATATCCCAGCATTACTTGGAGCGTATATCTTGGAAGGTTCAAAAGCAGGGGCAACAGCAGCCAGCGTTTGGGCAGCACACCATGTCTTACCTTTGAATGTCACAGGATACGGTAAATTGATGGGTGCATCAATCGAAGGGGCACACCGTTTCTACAACTTCTTGAATGACTTGTCATTCAAAGTAGGTGACAAAGAAATCGAAGTTCATCCATTAACTTATCCAGATTTCAACATGGTAGACTACGTATTCAAAGAAAAAGGCAACGACGATTTAGTTGCGATGAATAAATTGAACCATGACGTATATGATTATTCTTCATACGTGAAAGGAAGCATTTACGGTAATGAATTCTTAACTTCACATACTGACTTTGCTATCCCAGACTATGGCAACAGCCCATTGCAATTCGTGAACCAACTAGGATTCTCAGATGAAGAATGGAACCGTGCCGGAAAAGTAACTGTATTGCGTGCCAGCGTAATGACACCATACATGAACAAAGAAGAACACTTTGAAGAATATGCTGAAAAAATCAAAGCAGCTCTTCAAGAAAAATTGGAAAAAATCTACGCAGACCAATTATTGGCAAGCGAAGCAAAATAAGCAAGGTAATCATGTTAGAAAACAGCTTGAATGCTAACTGTTTCTGACGCATGTTTGGATCTGAAGAGCAAGGGGTGACCTAAGCTCTTCGATCCCTTTGTTTTGAGGTTGTCTTTGAAGAACTCCTTCAAGCAATAGACTCAAAGAATCCCCTCAAATATTCGCTGAATTGTTTCGTTTATTGCTGAAACTACTTCAAAGACACCGTTATTTTATCCAAAAAATCAAGGAGAGTGTCAACGGTGAGTAAATCTGAAGTAAGTAAAATGGGTCTTGGGACCTTTATCGGTCTGACAATGGCACTGTGTGCAACGGTTCGGAGTATTCCTACGTTAGCCGCAGTCGGTTGGACATTGATTTTTTATTCAATTTTTGCAGTTTTGTTTTTTGCCGGTCCGATATCAATGGTTTCCGGTGAACTTTCAACGATGCTTCCTCAAGAAGGCGGTCCTCAGTTATGGGTAAAAACAGCACTGGGCAGCAAATGGGGATTTGTCGTTGCATGGCTATTATGGGTGCAAATGTTCCCAGGTATGGTAATGGTCGCTTCTACTTTAGGACCATTGTTAGGAAACACATTTGGTAATGTAGAACTTGGCAATAATCATTGGTTCGTTTTAGGTTGTATTTTAGTTATTTACTGGATCATCACGATCTTGAACTTGAAATTCGATATGGCAAAAGTCGGCGGGAACATCGGTGTATGGCTAGGGGTATATATCCCAGTAGTCATCATGTTCGTTTTAGGTGTTTTGGCAGCCTTCAAAGTCGGACTAGTCTCAAACGGCTATCTAGGTGACTTTTCATGGTCAAAAGCTTTCCCTGACTTGGAACATATTGATTCATTGAAATACTTAGCTGGTATCACATTTATTTTTGTTGGGATCGAAATGAGTTCTGTTTACATGCCTCGTTTGAAAGACGCAACAAAAAATTATACAAAAGGCGTATTTATCGCTTTGATCGGATTAGTTTTATTGAATGTCATCAATGCGATGCTTGTTGCCAATGTCGTACCAGATGGAAAAATGGAATTAGCAAATATCACGCAGCCAATCTTGATTGATTGCCAAATCCTAGGCTTACCAGAAGTGATCGGAAATATCTTCAGCTTCATGGTATTTATTGGTGTGCTTTTACAATTATCAGCTTGGGTTACTGGACCATCAAAAACAATCATCCAAGTAGCTCGTGAAGGATTCCTTCCACCAAAATTCGGATTCCATAAAGAAAACAAATACGGCGTATCTAGAAATGTCGTTCTAACACAATCAATCGTTATTTCATTATTTGCTTTGCTTTATGGTGTAATGGATGACGTAAGTGCTGTATTCTTGACACTTACAAATGCTACAACTGTTATTTATTGTATCGTGTACATTTTGATTGCTGTTTCATTGCTTAAAATGCGTAAGAAACATCCAGAATTCGAACGCCCTTACCGAATTGGTAAAAACGGAAACGGCTTAGCTTGGGTAGTCAGCTGCATGCTGATCTTCTCTATCATCGTTGTCGTATTTGCTACATTAGGTACAGCGACATTGAGTGATGCATTATTAGTAGCAGCTATCACAGTGGTCATGTTCGTTATTCCATTGATCATCAATCACTTCAAGAAAGATTCTTGGGGGATTGAGGTAGAAAAAAGTTTAGAAGAAAAATAAAAAAATAAGTCTTTCAGCCGACGATCTGTCGCTGATTTAGTAGGAGGTCCTGCCAAGTGAATAGTTTTTTCATGGCAGGGCCTTTTCATTTGAAATAGGAGATCGACGATGAATAAAAATATTTCTTTAAAAGAAAGTATCGCTGTATTGATCGTGTTGTTGGCACTCCTAGGAGTACTGATCATCGGATTCCAACTCTCGCCACATATCCCGATCCTTGCAGCTTTCATGTGCTTGTTGTTTTATGGCAGATTTAAAAAGTTCTCATGGGATGAGATCCATGACGGGATCGTCAAAGGAATCACTCCGGGGATCATCCCAATCCTGATTTTTCTTTTGATTGGCGTCTTGGTTGCCTCTTGGATTCTATCTGGAACCATCCCTACGATCATGGTTTATGGTTTCAAACTTGTCTCTGTACGTTTCTTTTTGCCGACAGCATTTCTTGTTTGTGCAATTGTCGGAGTGACAGTCGGCAGTTCATTTACAACGATTTCGACGATTGGGATTGCTTTTTTGGGAATCGGACATTTGCTTGGATTCAACGATGCAATGACTACAGGTGCGGTCGTTTCTGGTGCATTTTTAGGGAATAACTGCTCGCCTTTATCGGATACGACAAACTTGGCAGCTGGTATCGGTGGAGTCAATCTATTCGAACATATCGCTGGTATGCGTTATACGGATTTTCCGGCATTCGTCCTTTCGTTGCTTTTTTATACGATATTAGGACAGAACGGTCATTCAGCCGACCTAGCCAGTATCAATGAAATGATCCAAAATATGAAAGCAAGCTTTTGGATCTCTCCTTGGACATTGATTCCGTTAGTTATTTTATTTGGCGGGGCAATCAAAAAAATTCCAGCTATCCCTACATTATTAGCAGGATCGACAGCCGCCCTCGTTCTTTCCTTTATCCATGAGAAAAGTTTGACAATTGGAAAAGCAGCAGACATCTTGATGAATGGTTATGTCGCGCATACACCTGATCCTAAGCTAGATGAACTGCTTTCTCGAGGCGGTATCATGAGTATGTTGGGCTCAGCCAGTTTGATTTTACTGGCATTGGCATTAGGTGGTTTATTGATCAAATATTTGATTGTTGAGACCATCGTGCAAGAATTAAAAGAAAAGATGGATCGACCTTCTCGTTTAGTCGGGTTTACTGCCTTGAGTTGTATCGGAGTCAATCTGATCGTTGGAGAGCAGTACTTGTCCATCATTCTTCCAGGAGAAACATTCAAACGCTCCTTTGATGAGGTTGGCTTATCAAAAAACTATTTGACACGGACGCTAGCAGATTCAGGAGCAACCGTCAATTCTCTTGTACCGTGGGGAGTTAGCGGCACATTCATTATGGGGACGATGAAAGTTAGCGCGTTGCATTACTTGCCATTCGCTTTTTTCTCGATCCTTGCTCCTGTCTTTACAATAATAGGCGGTTTTTTATTGAATCGCCGACATGTGAAAAATTGAAGAAAAGATCAAAAGGTTGTGACTATTTTTGTCACAGCCTTTTTTGCGAAACTAGCGATTTATACGATTGAAAACTATCTTTTCTTCAAAAAGAAATAATAGGAATAGAAGCCTTGATAGTTGCGATAAAATAAAAATGGATAGATAAAATTCGAGAGAAATATGTATTGACGTGGCAGATGAAAGGGGTAGATTTGTTAGTGTATCAGGAGTGCCGTTAGAAGAGCAAAAGGAGAGAAAAGATGGAATTATTAGAAAAAGAAAGTATTGATTTTTATTTGGAGCGTGCTTGGACTGTGTTACGGTATGCTTTTTTCAAGGAAGAAGAGTATGACGGGCTAAATAGTCATCAGGAGGCAGTTTTAGAATTTCTCAATTACTCAAGCAGATTGTGTGCTGGTTGGTCATGGCGAATCAAAGAAGGGCTTATAGTTTCTAAAAAAATATATGCACAAAAACTTTACGAATTCAGAGAAGAAAAAATCAACTATACGGATATCCGATTTTTTGACAAGATGAAAGAGTACCCTATTTATGTGAATAAAGAAATGATGAAGGCGAAAAGAATCACGCCTGGATCATTTTGGGCTGAGGATAGTATCTATCGGACTTCTTTTCTTGAAGCAACTCAAGGAGCAGAGGGAACGGAAGAAGAATTTAACCAGTTGAATGATCGTCTTTTCCCAGATAAAGATCATCTGCATATTTACCTTTGGAACAATGAATTTACGAATTATTATAATGAAGGTCGTTATTGGGATGGCGCTTATGTGTGGTCAGTGTATGACGAAAAGAGAAAGCGGTTTACTGTTTTCGATGCTACACTGGTATTGGATTGAATTATTCCATATAGTGAACTGGAAAAAGGAGAGAGAAGATGGAACTATTAGAAAAAGAAAGTATTGATTTTTATTTGGAACGTAATCGAATCCCATTCACTTATGCTTTTTTCAAGGAAGAAGAATATGACGGGCTAAATAGTCATCAGGAGGCAGTTTTAGAATTTCTTAATTGCTCAAGTAGACTACAAGCTTGCTGGTTATGGCGAATCGGTGATTCTATTGAAAAAGGAACGATGATTTCTAAAAAAACATACGCACAAAAATTTTATGAATTCAGAGAAGAAAAAATCAACTATACGGATATCCGATTTTTTGACAAGATGAAAGATTATCCTATTTATGTGAATAAAGAAATGATGAAGGCGAAAAGAGTCACCCCTAAAGCATTATGGGATGAGGATGGTATCTATCGGACTTCTTTTCTTAATGCGCCTCAAGGAGCGGCAGGAACGGAAGAAGAATTTAACCAGTTGAATGATCGTCTTTTCCCAGATAAAGATCATCTGCATATTTACCTTTGGAATAATGAATTTACGAATTATTATAATAATGGTCGTTATTGGGATGGTGCTTATGTGTGGTCAGTGTATGACGAAAAGAGAAAGCGATTCACTGTTTTTGATGCTAGTTTAGTGATGATTTGATTTTTTCAGGCTAAAAATAAATAAAAATTTTGAAGAGGAAGGAGCCGCCCTTGGCGGCTCCTCTTTTACAGTTCTTCGTAAGTCAGGATAAGCGGTTAGGATATAATACTTTCGTTTTTTCCATACGATGTTGGGCATTCTTTGAATAACTACTTTAGCGTAATAGATCGAGTCGTATTGAATATAGTTGTCAAGGTTTAATCTATAAAATCCCCACCCTAATGTCTTTCCAAGAGCAATCGATTTATACGATCGATAGATTACACGATTACCATCTTGTAAAGAACAATCACCTAGAGGTAACTTGATCGTACCCTCTAAGTATTTTTTATTGGCAGTATAGATCGCGCAGTTGATAAATATCAAAGCTTGTTCCGTAGTATGGAAGGCAGCGGAATAGGTTATTTCTTTTAATCGGGCTTGTAGGGCATCCGCAGTCTGTCCCACATGCCGTTCCATCGTATGCCCTTTCCCGCCGTCTGCATACCATTCGTCATAGTACAAATCAAGAGGGGAATACCATTCGAATTCATCGTCATCATCGTCATCCCCTTTGAAGTTTTTGATTGCTTCAAGGACGCGGGCAAGACTCAACGCATTCCATGCAGCGCCCATTGCGCCTTCAACTAATGTTTTACCTGTTCCATCTTCTACGATGTCTCCAGTTTCTTCATCTAATACACCTCTTCGCCCATCGATCGTGATCGAGTCATCTATTGGGATGGCTGCTTCACTGTAAGCAAAATCGATCGCCCCCCACTGGTATTCTGGAACGGCTACTCGAGTGTCAGCGTACACGAACTTTCCTGTTGCATCAAGGACAACCGTTTGTCCGTATAAGGTAGCGATTATACCAGAAGGATCGAAGCTCAATCCGTTTTCAGTCGGTGCCAAGACTTCCGCTAAGTTCTTTTGTATATCGGCAGTGCGTGTATGATAGGCTTGCGCCATTTGCTGAGCCGTCTGGACAGCGACTTCTCTTGAGGGTGTTTCGATCACCCCAAATTCAAAAGTGGTGTTTTGCTGGATGTATTCCAGAAAGTCTTCTTGAGTCGCGATCTGGCTCATCAAGACAGACATCGGGACACTTAATTCGACTTCATGGACAAAGGAACCGTGACTACCCCGATGGCCATAATTGTGACCGGAGATCGTTAGTAATGTTGTATCACTGCCGACTCGAGTTTCCATGACACGAACCATTTCCAGTAAGAAGAATTGATCTTCGATGAACATTCGATCAGCTACCGAGGCATCACGTCCGATCACGCCAGTCCGAGCCGTTTCAGTAGAAAGAGAACCATAAGAGATCAGTTTACGAAAAGCCGGATGGTCATTGATCGAAAAGCGATAAGCACCATGATCCGTTGTTCCTGTCAAATATTCCCGCATCAATGCATGACTGGTCACGTCTTGCGCGTATCTTTTTTGCAGACCTTGCGAGAAATTATAGGTACTAGTAGTAGAATCAATTCCCGAAGTGGCAAAAGCGGCCAATTCTTGTTGCAGGGCAGGATTATTGGAAGATAATTCATACAAGCTCGCATTCGTTTTGATTAAGTCTGCAGTGGCGACGCCTAAGGAGGAACCTAATTGGTAAAAACTATAACCAAGTCCTGCTCCTAGGATAGCAGAAACTACTGCAGCAGAAGCAGGGAGGGAAACCAATGCAGAACTTAATGTAGCACCAACAGCAGAAAAAGGAGAGAGAAAAGAGGAGAAACTGACGCCACCGGTTAAAGGAACCAATGCTGCGTTGTGCGGATCTGGTTCTTGGGTAGTGACAGGGATACGAGAGATAGACGGGAGTTCAGGAACAACTTCGGTCGTCGCATGTTGTTCTGCTTTAATCGTATACGTTTCTTGGGCGTGCGTTTGGACAGGCGTGGCAGCAAATGGCAGAAGTGTCAACACAACAAAAAACAAATGAGTGAGTTTTTTCATGTTTTCTCCTTTCAAGAACACGTGCGGCTGATCGACAAGGGGGTCTTTTGCACCTCCGTTCATTCGTATTCGCTTACACATTTAATTATTCTTGAAAAAACAAAAGAATACAAGGCGTAATAGAAAAAATCAATTTAAAAAAATGTTTTTTATATTATTGGTGTTTCCTTCGTGTATTCTCATGGAAGACAGTAGTTATGTCAAATAATCGTTTGTTTTGGACGCATAATCGTTCGCATAACTGATAAAGAAAAAGAAGGGATAGATTTATTTATTTTAATATTAATGTTATTTAATGTTTTCTTTTCAAACTTATAGAAATAACATATTTTATGTAAAAAACTGACCATAGGATAAATGGTCAGCAAATTCAGTGATTTAACTAAGTTTCGTGCTTTCTAAAGGAACAACTGTCTCTCTTTTGATCAAGCGATGAGGGATGACCAAGCGTACGCCGCTACTTAATTCTTCATGGATCAGTTCACGCAGTTTTTGCATAGCGACACGTCCTAATTCGGAGATATCGATATCGATGCTTGTAAGGTAAGGATGTGTCAATGTTGAGAAGATCGAGTTGTTGAAGCTAATGACGGAAAGTGTCTCTGGAATGACATAACCATACATTTGTGCCAACTGCATCGTGCGAAGGGCGAAGATATCGTCAATGACTACCAATGCTGTGGCTTCGTTTTCTTTCAACGTTTTCTCAAAGGTCAGATAATCTTCTGTATGTTCCAGTACTACACTGGAAAACGCAGGAAAATCAGCCATCATCATCGCTTTTTGATAACCGAAATATCGTTCGAAATACAAACTCTCATGAGTCGTATTCGTCACGAATAGGATATTCTTATGTCCGTTCTGAATCAAAAATTCTGTTGCTTGTTTGCCTAGAAGTTGGTTGTCATTATCTACATAAACGATTTCGTTTTCGTGATGATAAGGCTGTCCGATCAAAGTGAAAGGGATATGGTTTTGGTATAAATAATCAATGACAGGGTCTTGACTATCTGAATACACTAGAATAAAACCATCTACTTGTTTTTGTAGATGCATACGCTGGACGTTCTCTAACAGTAAATCAAAATTTTTAGCAGTAGCAATCGCTGTCGTCATATCATAATTCCGCGCTTCTTCGTTGATTGCTTCCATGATCTCAAGATAAAAGGGATTCCCGATCCGCTCTTTTGAATCAAGAGGGGGTAAGATCACGCCGATGGCACTGGAAATGCGTTTTCCTAGATTGCGGGCAGTCATGTTAGGAACATAACCTAGTTCATCCATGATTTTTCGGACTTTCTTCTTTGTTGCTTCGGAAATACTAGGATGATCATTGATAACACGAGAGACGGTCGAGGTAGCAACACCGGCTTTTTTCGCCACATCTTTTACGGTAATAGCCATGATAAAAACACCTTTCTCTTGTTATTGTGCAGAGAACCGATAAATCGTCTGACTGATCCGTTCTTGACCAGGATGGAGGTTGATCGATCCAAAGTTGGGGAAATGAACGATATCAGGGATTTCTTGCGGTTCGATTGCTAATCCGTAGTTTGAATGCATCTGTTTTCCGTTGACAGAGAAATCAGCTTCAAATCCAGTCGTAGAAAATAATACCATACTTTTATTGGAAGTTGCTATAGTCATTTGACGACCAGAATGCTTCTCGAATAATTGTAAGGAAGTTCTGGAAAGCCTAGGATGATGCAAAAGAAATACATCATCTAGTCCAGCTGGATAACAAGCAAGGATTTCTTGCAGTGTTGGAGATTTTCTAAAGTCGATGGGCAGGTCTTCTTTTTTCGTCCAATTTCCAGTAGGTAGTTTTTCTTGATCTAATTCAAGTATACCATCTAAGAAGACTGTTAACTGATGGTCATAGATGTCTCTTTTTCCATTTCCTGAAAGGTTGAAGTAGGCATGATTGGTCGGATTGCAGATGGTTTCGACCAGGCTACTGGCAGAGGTCGTCATCTCTAACTCGTTTTTTGTCAAACGGTAAGTGATCGTAGCAGTGATTGGTCCTGGATAGGTAGAAAATTCATCTTTTAAGTAAAAGACCACGCCTATTGATGAAGGAGTTTTGAAAACTTCTACTTCCCAATACTGGAAAGACCAGCCTTTCGTGCCACCGTGGATATGGTGTGGTCCGCAGTTTTTTTCCAATCTATGCTCACCCCAAGAAGCATCTCGGATCCTTCCAGCTACAGGTCCGACAGTTGCGCCAAAAAAGCTTTTATCTGTTAGAACATCTTCGAAACGATCGTAAGACAATAAAATATTTTCTGATTTTCCTTCTTTGTCTGGCGCGAAGATTTGATGCAGGCGGGCACCATAGTTGAGAAGAACGACTTCTAAATAGTCGTTCTTCAACGTGATTTTCTTTATTTCAGTCTCTGGAACTGGTACGACGGAGATTTCTGGATTATCCATGGTCATGCCACTTTTCTTTCAAGTAATCGATCGTAAGAAAAGTCGTATCAGGGACAAGCGGGATCTCCTCTCCAAGGTCTTCAGCACGTCCCACGCCAATTGGTTGGGCACCACTTGAGAGGATGGCTTGGATACCAGCTTGCGCGTCTTCGATCCCGATACATTCTTCTGCTTTTAGTCCGACAGCTTTTGCTGCAAGGAGAAAGATATCTGGCGCAGGTTTTCCGTTTGCTGCTTCTGCCGGGTCGGCAATAGCGTCAAAGTAAGGTGTGAGACCCATTTTTTCAAGTAGGAAAGGCCCATTTTTACTTGCAGAAGCAAGAGCGATCTTGATTTTTTCTTCTTTTAAAGAATCTAGTAAAGGGACGACCCCAGGGAAGACATCTTTTGGTTCGATCGTCTGGATCATCTCTAAATAATAATCATTTTTTCTTTTTGCTAATTCTGCAAATTCTTCCTTTGAAAAAGAGTGTTCTTTTCCGCCATAAGCTAAAAGCAAAGAGAGAGAGTCTTCTCGGCTAACGCCTTTTAGCTGTTCGTTGAATGTACGGTCGATCGTAATGCCGATTTCCTGACCAAGCTTTCGCCAAGCACGATAATGGAATTCGGCAGTATCGGTAATGACGCCGTCTAAATCGAACAATACCCCTTTAAACATTTGCTTCCTCCTTTCTTAGCGTTATTTCTAGGCGATCCTCTAAAGTGTAAGACTGTTCATAGACGAAAAGTTCCAGAGGCATACCTTCTAATAACTCGAAAGTAACTTGTTCATCTGTAACTGAGATGAATAATAAACGTCCGCGATAATTGATATGGAAAGAATAAGCATTCCAGGTTTTTGGCAGAAATGGTGCGAATTTCAATTGATCATGGGCGGTTTTCATTTGTGCAAATCCTTGGACGATCGACAACCAGCTGCCAGTCATGGAAGTGATGTGCAAGCCGTCTTCTGTGTCGTTATTGTAATTATCCAAATCCAAGCGAGCTGTTCGTTGGTACATTTCTACAGCTTTGTTTTCCATTCCTAATTCTGCTGCTAAAATCGAATGGATACTTGGGGAAAGGGAAGACTCATGGACAGTCATTGGTTCATAGAAATCAAAGTTTTTTTGTTTTTCTTCTTTTGTAAAAGTATCGTTGAAGAAATAAATCCCCTGTAATACATCTGCCTGCTTGATGAAGCAAGATCTAAGGATTTTGTCCCAAGACCAATGCTGGTTCAGAGGAAGATCGCTTGTGGGAATATCGGATACAGGCATGAGATCTTTATCTAAGAATGTGTCATGCTGGACAAAGATCCCCAATTCTTCGTCCACTGGGAAGTACATGTTCTCTGCGATATCTTTCCATTTGGCTAGTTCTTCTTCGCTGATAGTGATAGCAGCTTCTTTTTGATAAGTTAAATAATTTTCTCGCGTGTAACGCAAGACCCAAGCTGCGATCGTATTTGTATACCAATTGTTATTGATGTTGTTTTCATATTCATTTGGTCCAGTCACTCCGTGGATCATGTATTTATTTGCTCGTTTTGAAAAATGGACACGGTCTGCCCAGAAGCGGGCGATTTCTGCTAAAACTTCTAGACCTTCATTTTTCAAATATTCTGTATCACCGGTGTAATTCGTGTAATTGTAGATTGCATAGGCGATTGCACCATTTCGATGAATCTCCTCGAAAGTGATTTCCCACTCGTTATGACATTCGACGCCAGTGAAGGTGACCATAGGATAAAGCGCGCCTTTTAATCCTTGCTGCTGAGCGTTGTGGATCGCTTGCGGCAGCTGGTTATGCCGGTATTTCAGAAGATTCTTAGTTACTTCGGGTTTGGCTAAAGCGAGATAAAGAGGGACTGCATACGCTTCTGTATCCCAGTAAGTGGCACCGCCGTATTTTTCTCCTGTGAATCCTTTGGGTCCAATATTCAATCGTTCATCTTCGCCGTAGTAAGTAGAGAATAGTTGGAACAAATTGAAGCGAATACCTTGCTGTGCTTCTTCGTCTCCTTCGATGACCACATCGGCAAGCTTCCATCGTTCTGCCCAAGCCGCTGTTTGTTCTTCTTTTGCTTGGATATAACTGTTTGTCTGATTTGCTAATTCTGAGAGGGCTTTTTCTGCTTGCTGCGCTTCTGGGATATCTCGACTAGTAAGAACGATGATTTCTTTCTCTACTGTCCATGTCTCGCCTTGAGATAATTCAGCAGACAGGCAACCATGTAAGGCTAAAGTATCTTCGTGATAGTCAGGAACGACTGCTTTTCCGTTAACGAAATGACGCATTGCTGCAGTAACAGTGAATTGTTCGATCCCAAAGTTGTTTGGAATAGTTTTAGTTGTCAAATAGCCGATTTCTTCTATGGTTCCACGATCGATCTCATTCCAAAAATGTTCATCATAGTTGCTGTCTTCGTTTTGGACATTTCCATCCAATTTCGATACGAGGTCGACTGTTCCATTACCTTCAAGCATTTCTATAGTCAAATGGATGTAAGCCGCTTCTTTTTTGATAATGCTCAAAAAACGTTCAAATGAAATACGTACTTTATTAGTAGAAGTAGTGATTGTGAATGTACGAGATAGCACACCGTTTTTCATATCTAGTTCCCAATAAAAATCTTCTGGTTCCAAAGAAGCCAAGTCGATCAGCTGATCGTTGATCGAAATATCTATTGCGATAAAGTTCAAGGCATTGATCACTTTTCCAAAGTACTCTGGATAACCGTTTTTCCACCAGCCGACACGTGTCTTATCAGGATACCAGACACCTGCCAAATAAGTACCTTGATGGTGATCCCCTGAGTAAGTTTCCTCAAAGTTCCCACGCATCCCCATATAACCGTTTCCAATACTTGTCAGAGATTCTTGCAGTCGAAGATTTTTTTTATCTAATTGGGTCGTGCTTATTTTCCATGGATCAATAGCAAATAGTCGTTTGATCTGTTTCATTGTTCTCCTCCTAATGAGCTGTTTTATACGTTCATAATAAACGCAACCGATTGCGCAAGTCAATAGACAATAAGAAATATTTCATAGAAAAAAGCATAAAAATAAATTTTTTTCGAGCTATTTATAGAAGGAAACTTATGTACTATAGGGTTTGAAGAATGGTATAGACAGAAGAATGAAAAATAAAGCATTTACAAAAAAGAAAACGCACGCTATAATACATTTAACGAAACCGATTGCGTAAAGGAGCTAAACGGAATGAAAAAGATATTTAGTTTTGAGTTTTGGCAAAAATTTGGAAAGGCTTTAATGGTTGTGGTGGCAGTGATGCCGGCAGCTGGATTGATGATCAGTATAGGGAAATCAATTCCTTTGATCAATCCTGAGTGGACGCCGCTTGTTACAACGGGCGGAGTAATAGAAAATATTGGTTGGGCAATTATTGGTAATCTTCATATTTTATTTGCTTTAGCAATAGGAGGAAGTTGGGCAAAAGAACGAGCAGGTGGGGCATTTGCTGCTGGGATCTCATTTATTCTGATCAATCGGATCACTGGGGCCATCTTTGGTGTCACAAGCGACATGCTTGCGAATGAAGACGCGTTTACTCACACTCTTTTCGGTACGAAGATTATGGTTAAAGGGTTCTTTACAAGTGTGTTGGAAGCACCAGCTTTGAATATGGGTGTATTTGTAGGGATCATCGCTGGTTTTGTCGGGGCAATGGCTTATAATAAGTACTATAATTATAGAAAATTGCCGGATGCTTTGTCTTTCTTCAATGGAAAGCGCTTTGTTCCGTTTGTCGTTATCTTATGGTCAACGATTGTGGCATTGATTCTTGCTGTTGTGTGGCCAAACGTACAGGCCGGAATCAATAATTTTGGTTTATGGATTGCAGAATCCCAGGAAAGCGCACCGATTCTAGCACCGTTTTTATTTGGTACATTGGAACGTTTGCTATTACCGTTCGGATTGCATCATATGCTGACGATTCCTATCAACTATACACAGCTTGGCGGATCGTACGAGATTCTATCAGGTGCACAGGCAGGAACACAAGTTTTTGGACAAGATCCGTTATGGTTAGCTTGGGCCACTGATTTAGTGAATCTTAGAGGTGCAGGGGATATGGCGCAATATGAATTTGTGCTGCATAACTGGACACCGGCCCGTTTCAAAGTAGGACAAATGATTGGTTCTTCGGGTATTTTGATGGGGATGGCATTTGCGATGTACCGTAATGTCGATCCTGATAAGAAAGCAAGATATAAATCAATGTATTTTTCAGCAGCGCTAGCTGTCTTTCTAACAGGTGTAACAGAACCATTGGAGTTCATGTTCATGTTTGCGGCTGTACCATTATATGCCATTTATTCAGTCATTCAGGGAGTGGCATTTGCAATGGCAGACATTTTACCATTGCGGGTCCATTCATTTGGAAATATCGAATTGCTGACGCGGACACCGTTAGCTATCAAAGCGGGTCTAGGTGCAGATCTTATCAACTTCGTGTTATGTGTAGTCGTTTTTGGTGTTGTTACTTATTTCTTAGCAAATTTCTTAATCAAAAAATTCAACTTTGCTACACCTGGGCGTAACGGAAATTATGACAATGACAGTGAAGAAATCACTGTATCTAACAGTGGAACAGGAACAGCAGATCAGCAAGTGGTCCAGATCATTCATTTGTTGGGCGGAAAAGAAAATATCAAAGATGTCGATGCCTGTATGACTCGTTTACGTGTAAGTGTAAACGATCGGGAAAAAGTTGGGACTGAAGAAGCCTGGAAACGAGCAGGAGCAATGGGGCTAATCGTCAAAGACAATGGAGTCCAAGCAGTTTATGGACCAAAAGCAGATGTCTTGAAATCAGATATCGAAGATTTGTTGCAATCAGGAGCAGAGATTCCAGAGCCGCAAATGGTTTCTACAGGAAATGGACAAGCAGATAGTAAGCATTACTTAGGTATAGAACAAGAACTAGTTTCCGCAGCTTCTGGGGAAGTGATTCCATTAGCTGAAGTAAAAGATCCAGTATTCTCACAAAAAATGATGGGTGATGGCTTTGCTGTTATTCCAACGTCAAGAGAAGTTGTTGCGCCGATCGCTGGAAAAGTTACAAGTATTTTCCCTAGCAAACATGCAATTGGGCTAGAAACGAAAGATGGCGTCGAAGTTTTGATCCATATGGGGATTGATACAGTCCAAATGAATCAGTCAGCTTTTGAGATTGCTGTCAAAGAAGGACAAGAAGTAGGAACAGGAACGAAATTAGCTGAGATGAATCTTGAGGTGATCCAAAACGAAGAAAAAGATCCAACGATCATGATCGTATTTACGAATGATAAAGTGGAAGAAGTAGTGATCAAGCAAGTAGGGACAGTGGCAGCTGGTAAAGTGATCGGCTCCATTAAAATATAAGGGGAGGTTGTGAAATCAGCGCCCTGACCTGAGTATTAGAGAGGCAAAACGGAAAAATAGCTCCTCATATTTTGCCGTTTTTGAGCTAATACCGAAGGTCAGCTGATTGAACACTGTTTACTGGGGAGGTTGTGACAAAATTTTGTCACAACCCCTTTTGTTTCGAAATGAAAAGAAGGAGAAGAACCATGAAATTCATGACATTGAACACACATAGCTGGCTTGAGCCAGAACCAGAGAAAAAATTACAGGAATTAGCAGAGAAGATCCTGTTAGAAGATTATGAAGTGATCGCTTTACAAGAAATCAACCAATTGCTGGAATCTGAAGAAGCAGACCCTCCAAAACTAACGAAGTTCTGTCCAGTAGAGAATCAAGTTCCTATCCGCAAAGATAATTTTGCCTACTGTTTAGTCCAGCTTTTAAAAGAACAAGGAAAAGAGTATTTTTGGAGTTGGGAAATGAGCCACATCGGTTATGATAAATATGAAGAAGGAAATGCGCTGCTTACGAAAAGACCATTGGAAAGTCAGGTCCTCACCGTCTCCGAATCTCAAAAGAAAGAAGATTATCGGACGCGCAAGATCTTGATTGGAAAAACAAAGATAGATGATCAAGATATTTTTGTCTCTAGCTGCCACTTTTCTTGGTGGACAGATAAAAAAAGCGGCTTTTATTTTGAGTGGAAAAACTTGGAAAACTACTTTTTTGAAACACGCGCACCACTTTTTTTCCTAGGTGATTTCAATAATCCAGCAGATTCTGAAGGTTATCATATAGTAAAGGAAAGTGGTCTTCTTCTTCAAGATTCGTATGTTATCGCGAATGAAAAAGGCAAGGCTGCTACTGTGGAAAAGAAGATTGATGGTTGGGAACAAAATACAGAAAAATTGCGTATAGATTTCATTTTTGTCCCTGAAGGAGTACAAGTAAAAAAATATCAACGGATTTTTGACGGGATCGATAGCCCAATCATCAGTGATCACTATGGGGCTGAAATCGAAATAGATGGACGATGAACGAACAAAAATATGACACAAAAAAACTAAACAAAATAAAACTCTCCGATCGATCCTACCGTTCGGAGAGTTTTTTTGATTGGATGTATCATCCGTTTTGACTAAGCATGTAGATGCTTGTATCTATGATAAATAAATAAGCACAGCAAGGTAAACCAGCCAATCAAAGTAAGAGAAAGAATGAAATAGAAATAGATTGGCGTTCGATAGTGAAGCGTGAGCTCGTTGATCCCTTTTTGCTGATTCACAATTGGGGTCCCGATATCCGTTAATTCATAATCAGTCAATGTTTTTCCATTTTGCTGTAGTACAGTCCGATCATAAACGATAACAGGGATATGAACCGTTTTGTCCCCAGTATTTTTCCACTTGATTGTCAAAAGACCGCCTGGATGTGTTTTTATGAAAGTTGTTTCGTTTTCTAATATTTCTTCGTTATATCGGTCGTATTTGTTGTCTTTTGTCTCCTTATAGATTGGGAGATAGTCAGGGGTGGTTTTTTGGAAAACGAATAAGCTGGTAGACATATCTTTACTGAAGAATGTTTTCCTTGCTTCTTCCGGTGTATCGAAGAGATAAGTATGTCGACTGACAAATGTTTCATTCTCCCACTTTTCTAGATGCTGGTATAAGTTTTGGATCGTCTGTGCAGAAAAAATAAGAATACCCAATATACCTAAAAGACGGAACCACTTTTGCTCAGACCATTGATTTAGTGATAGGGCAAGGTAAAGCAGAAGCAATAGCGTAAATGGGACGAAAAATCGAAATGGAAATTGAATTAAGCTAATAAAAGGTACATTTTTTTCGATCAATGTCGTCCATGGAATCAAGCTAGTAGAAAGAAAAAAGAAAACAAGACTTGTATACA
Source organism: Enterococcus sp. E5-162 (assembly GCF_035725965.1). Lineage (NCBI taxonomy): Bacteria > Bacillati > Bacillota > Bacilli > Lactobacillales > Enterococcaceae > Enterococcus > Enterococcus sp. E5-162. The sequence goes on from NZ_JAPRFV010000005.1 coordinate 150,070, forward strand.
ACACGATTTTTTGGAACAAGGTGTTCTTTTGTTGAAAGAAAATAAAAAGCAAAAAACCTGACAATATCAATATCGGAAAGGCTTTAGGGTAATGAAGCCAATAACTGCCATCTAGGTCAATCGCCTTTTGACTCATTTCTCTGTTAACAAAGGGGGGAAGAATCTTATTCCCGCTGTAAACAATAGCTAGTCCTGCCCAAATATTTGCTGTCAGGACAAAATAAAGCAAGACCGACTTGATCAGTTGAAGCAGTGCTTTTCCTTTTTCAGTCTGGTTAAAAAAGTAATAAAGATAAAAAGGAATATACATCAAGGCTAACATGATCGAAGACAGCAGATGAATCTGCGTCATAAGTCCAACTGAGATCGCAACTTTGATCACAGGAAACTTTTTATGAAGGACGAAATCAACAATAGGGATCATGCATAAAGGATAGAAACAAGTCCCCCAACTAGTGAATCCTTGATTGATAGACCAATATTGAATAGAATACGTACTCATGAATAAAACGGCTACTGGTACACTTACCCAGTTCCGAACATTGACATATCTCAGTAAAATCAGCATAGAAAATCCTGAAATAAGATAAAGAATGAAGTTTGAAAGAATCTGATAGTGAAACCAACTACCTGCAAGCAACACGATCAATCCTTGTAAATAAGCAAAAAATGGGCCGTAAACGGCATTAACGATCCTACCGTTTTGCTGGAATCCATAAAGGGAAGGAAAATAATGGAAATCCCCATGTTTGATTTGTTGCGCAGCATCGTAGAACCGATTGTAATGGAAGGGGGCATCAGCACCCAAAATTAGTTTATGTGTGAATAAATGAGGCATGAGAAATACCAAAGCAATGAAAAAAATTGCTAAAAACGGGCCATATTTTTTCAATTGTCGAACTCCTTTGCAAACTTTAGATAAATTCATCATATATCCTATGCGATAGGGAGGCAAGAAATTAGAAAATTCATGAAAATATTTATGAATTTTACAAGAAAAACACAAGTGAAATTTCTAAGGAGAGAGGATGTGACAAAGCCATGTCGCCTCCCTTGTTTTGGGTAATAAGCTCACTAGCCTAGAAAATATGAAAAGCTATTTTCTGACTAGCGCTCTTATTACTCAAAGCATAACGCAGTTTTCACAACCACTTCCTTAAGCGGTCTTCAAAAGCTTGCATCTGCGGTAATAAGTCCAACCAAACGAAAAATATGAGGAGCTATTTTTGTTTGGTTGTTCTTATGACTTGATGCAGGACAGCTTTTTCACAACCTCTGATTCACGGTGTTCCAGAAGTAGCTTCTTCAGAAATCTCTTCTTATTTCTTGAAGCTAACCACTTCTGTCACAACCTCATCGGCTTTCATTTTCTATTTTTTTCCTGAACCCATATAATAAAAGAAAGAACAAAAAAACTTGCAAGGGAGGAAACATGTGAAGCAGAGAAAGCAAAAACAGTCTCGTCGGCTTTTGTTTCGTTTATTTTTATTGATATGTATCGCCGTAGGGTTATTAATCGCTTTGTATCCATTTTATGTGGATTCTTTAAATAGTCTTATGGATCAAAAACGAATGGAACAAGTACAAAAACGAACCGCAGCCGAAAATGAAGCGCAACGAAAGAAAATGGAGGAGCAAAACCAACGATTAACTGACCAAGGATTCAATCCTGGGGCTGATCCTTTCGATGAACAGAACAGAAATGAAAGCACGACATCCAGCCAATTAGAGGAATGGCTGATCGGAAGTGTCAATATACCTAAAATCCAAATAAGTATTTCACTTTATGACCGGCTTAACGGCATGATTCTTGAGAATGGAGCAGGCGTCTTACAAGGAACTTCTTTCCCACTTGGTGGAAATTCGACGCATTCAGTGATTTCTGCTCACAGCGGGTTACCCAATCGACGATTATTTACCGAGTTAAATCGCTTAGAACACGGAGATACGTTTATTTTGACTGTTTTGGGGGAGAAATTGGCTTATCAAGTTGAAAATATACAAGTGGTACTGCCAGATGACACGTCTGTTCTAACGATTGAAGAAGGAAAAGACTTAGTCACCTTGCTTACATGTACACCATATATGATCAACACGCATCGTTTGCTAGTGACGGGACATCGGATTCCTTATAGTGAATCGGTAAAAAAGGAAGAAGAAAAAGGAAATCAGGAAAGAAATTTGCGACAGTTGCTTATTCTTGCAGGAACGATAATAGCTGTAGTCATACTGTTACTGTTTATTGGTCGATTGATTTATCAGTATCGGTTAAGTAAAAAAGTGCTTGATTTTTCATTTATTATAAGTGATTCAGCAGGAAATCCAGTAAATGGTGGCTCATTTATTTTGAAACATAAGAAAAAAACACTTACTAGAAATGGTGTGCCGTTTTCAGTGCAAAGCGATCATTATGGGAAAGTCAAGCTGGATCAATTGCCTGGTGGGACTTATCGAATCGTATCAGTTGATGATCCTAAAGTCGCTGCATCTTTTGGTATCAGAAAATTAAAACAAGAAAAGATGTACTTTTTTGAGGGGCGAAAACTAGTGAAAGAACTTCAAAAAAATGGTTTTTGGTTTAAACTCAATGACTAAGTAAGGAGAGAAAAAATGATTCGTACAACAACAGAGTTGTCTGCTGAAGAACTGGAAACTGTTCTATCGATTTGGCTGCATGCTAATTTGGATTCTCATGGATTCATCTCACCAACTTATTGGGAGAATCAAGTAGAATCTGTTAGGAAAGCTTTACCAGATGCGGTGATTTACTTAGCAGAAATAGATCAAGAAATCGTCGGTTTTGCTGGGGTGATCGATCAGTTCATCGCAGGAATCTTTGTAAAAAGGGAATACCGGCAACAAAGAATCGGTACGCAACTAATGAAAAAAATAAAAGAAACCAATAAAACATTGACTTTGACAGTTTATCAAAAAAATCAATCAGCTATTCATTTCTATCTTTTACAAGGCTTTACCGTTCAAATACTGCAAAAAGATGAAGCAGTAAATGAGGAGGAGCTTGTGATGCAATGGAATCAAACCACTGATTTTTGATGAACAGAATAACGAAATAATGCTCCCAGCCTATTTTTTTGCTGGGAGCATTATTTCATTTTGAAGTCACTATTTTTAACTGTGTGAAGATGCAGTTGTTACAATCTTTGATAAACAGTGTTCAAAAGCTTGCATCTGCGGTAATAAGCCCAACCAAACAAAAAATATGAGGAGCTATTTTTGTTTGGCTGTTCTTATTACTTGATGCAGAACAGCTTTTTCACAACCTCTCCACTAAACAGTGTTCAATCAGCTGACCCTCGGTATTCGCTCAACAAACGGCAAAATATGAGAAACTATTTTTCCGTTTGTTTCTCTAATACTCAGGTCAAAACGCTGATTTCACAACCTCTTGATAAACGGTGTTCAATCAGCTGCTTCTCGGTAATAAGCCCACTAGCCTAGAAAATATGAAAATCTATTTTCTGACTAGCGTTCTTATTACTCAAAGCGTAACGCCGATTTCGCAACCTCTCTTTCACAACCTTATTTTACTCGTTTATAATTTTCATCGAAATATTTTCCGCTACGGATATCATCAGGCATTCCATCATATGGTGCTTCACTAATAACATCTTCATTGTCTATACCTGCATCACCCATATAAGTGATCGTAGCAAATTCAGGAACAAGTAATTTTGGATAAGTTTCATATTTTTCACGAGCTGCTTCCATTTCTGCGATATGTTCATTTTGGAAAGTAACAGTGATTTCTGGATGTTCTTCAACTCATTTAGGGAAAAAGATCATTCCGTGAAGTTTCTTTTCATTTGGCATAAAGTCTAATGCAACGTCTGTCCCTGTTGGTTCTGTCCAAGTAATTTTGAATACGCCATCTGTCAATTTAACGATATCAGCTTCTTGGTCTTTTACCCAACGACCTTTGACCATTCCGCCGTGGATACGGTAATCGACAGTATGGTCATTTTTTACATACCATTCATATTCCCAACCGTTGTCATACGTATAAATAAAGTGAGTTCCAATAAAATCTTCCAATTCTTTAAATTCTTTCATGTTTAAGCATCTCCCTCTAAATTAAAACATGTAATAAACTACATGTTTTCGATTACTTGTTTATGATAGAATGGATTTAAAGATTTGTCAAGGAGGAAAAACTGATGGCAAGAAAAAATACACTTCGTTATATTTTATTAGGGTTATTAAGTAAGAAGCAGATGACAGGATATGAATTGAATCAATCATTCAAAAATGAAATAGGAGAATTTTGGCAAGCAAAACATAGTCAGATTTATCCTGAGCTGGCAAAAATGGAAGAGCAAGGAATCATTCAGCATCAAGTAGAGATCACAGGCGAAAAATTGGAAAAAAAAGTTTATGAATTAACAGAAGAAGGGAAGGAACAATTAGCAGAGTGGATTCATACACCGACCAATGAACTGCCGGTTAATCGAGACGAATTCGTTTTAAAATTGTATTTCGTCAAAGACGTAAATGATCCGGCATTAGTAGAAATTATCCAGCAGCAACGTGATCTTCATGAAGAAAAACGCCTTCATCTATTAGAGCGGAAAAAAACAATCTTTCCTACAGAAAAAGAAAAACATGAAAATTACGGACATTACTTGATTTTAGCGCATGCGATCAATCGGGAAACAGAATATGCAAGTTGGCTGACAGATGTATTGGAAGAAGAAAACAACCGAAAAAAATAAACTAAAAAATATCCGAACAGTGATGGATGCTTCCTTTCTATATGAAAGAAATGCAGATCACCGTTCGGATATTCTTATGTTCAAGCAGGCTTTTTCTAAGTGTTATATGTATCATCTACTTTTTAAAAAGTCTGATGTTTAGGAGATTAGCGGAGCTTAGAGTTCTTTTAACAGCTGCTCGTAGTCAGCTTTTTCATCGACAGGAAGGAGTTTGTAAGACAATTCGTCTGTCTCGTTGTCATGAATGATGTACATCTTCGCATTCTCTTCTTTGAAGTTACCGATTTGTAAAATCGTATAGCGTTCGTCGATCAATTCGATATCTTTGATTGCTTTTGAAAAAACTTTGCGGACATGATGCATTTTCTTTTGTCGGATTTCTGCCTTTTCTGCAGCTTTAGATAAGGTAAATCCGTCATCTAAGTATTTTTTGATCAGTTCTACTTTTATAACTGTAGGCAAACGATATTTTCTAGGACAATTCGCATCAGCTTCGATCGAACGAATGAATCCCTTTTGTTCCCAATACCGTAATTGACGTGGAGACACACCGACGATATCACTTAATTCACTGATGCCAACAACCAATTGATCGTTTTCCAACAAACGTTTAAGGGAAGCCCCAACCATTTTTGTCACTCCTTTTGTCCTCTTACTTTCTTTAATTATATCTGTATTAACTAATGTGTCAAGTAGGTTGACAAATGGTGGATTTAGGACTAAAGTATTCTAGTAGTTTCAGAAAAAATTCAGAAAGAAGGAGAAATATGAGTAACAACCAACCCGTAGATATTTACGGAAAACCATATAATCGGACACTTTTAGTTGTTGTCTTATTAATTGGTACATTTTGTACCGTTTTGAATCAGACCTTATTGACGACAGCTTTTCCTACATTGATGAAAGCTTTCGATATTTCAGCGTCTGATGTGCAATGGTTAACGACTGGTTTCTTGCTAGTCAACGGGATCATGATCCCAATAACAGCATGGCTGATCAATAAATTCAGTTCAAGAAATTTATATCTTTCTGCCATGACGATCTTTTTGATCGGAACGATTACTTGTTTTACAGCACCTAATTTTAGTACATTACTAATCGGTCGCTTGATCCAAGCTTGCGGTGTGGGAGTATCGATGCCATTATTGCAAAATATCATGTTGTCTATTTTCCCACCAGAAAAAAGAGGATCAGCAATGGGGATGTCAGGAATCGTTATTGGGCTTGCTCCTGCTTTAGGCCCTACATTATCTGGTTACATCATTGATAACTACCATTGGCGTGACTTGTTTGGTATGGTACTGCCAATCGTTGTTCTTGTCTTGGTTTTAGCATTCTTCCTAATGAAAAGTGTTATTCCACTGTCAAATCCTAGCATTGATATTTTATCAGCTATTTTGTCAACGATTGGGTTCGGTAGTTTGCTTTACGGATTTTCTAGTGTAGGTGATGATGGCTGGGGAAGCTTGAAAGTAATTGGTTTCTTAGTCGTTGGTGTGATTTTCATCGCCTTGTTCTCATGGCGTCAATTACATTTGGAACATCCATTCTTGGAACTTCGCGTATTCAAATCATCTACATTTACGATTGCAGCTGTTTTAGCCGGTGTAACGAATATGGCGATGGTAGGGGCAGAAATGGTCGTGCCGTTGTATATCCAAAACATTCGCGGAGAATCAGCATTCCATTCTGGCTTGATGTTGTTGCCAGGTGCTTTGATCATGGGGGCTATGATGCCCGTTACAGGTGCGATTTTCGATAAATACGGCGCGAAACGTTTAGCCATTACAGGGATGTTCATTTTGACAGCCGCAACTGCACCATTTGCTTTCTTGACAAAAACGACTCCAGTTTTATATATCGTGATCCTTTATGCGATCCGTATGTTTGGGATCTCCATGGTCATGATGCCGGTAACGACTTCTGGTATGAATGCATTGCCAAATAACTTGATCAGTCACGGGACAGCGGTAAATAATACATTCCGTCAAATTGCAAGCTCGATCGGTACAGCTATTTTGATCAGTGTGTTGACGAATGTGACAAAAGCAAATATCCCAAGCAAATCTGTATTGGACAATACACCATTAGCTTATAAAGATCAGGCAATCAATGCCACACTGTCAGGTTACCATGCCGCGTTTATCGTAGCGATCATCTTTGGGATCCTTGGCTTTATTATTGCCTTTTTATTGAAGAAAAAAGAACCTGTTCTAACGAAAGCGGGGGATAATGCATGATTATTGGAGTTTTGATTGTCAGCTTGCTTGCTTTTGCTTTAACGAACGTGTTCGCTAAAAAAACATGGCAAACCTTTTTATCTTTGATTTTCGGACTAATCTTCGTCGCTTCACTAAGTTTGATCGTCGCTAATTTGTCCAATCACTTTGGAATGGAAAAAGTAACGGAAACGAAAACAGAAAAAATTGTTTCCAGTGCTGATTCCCAAGGAGCATATATGCTTTTGTATAAAGCTTTAGGGAATGGAAAAGAAAAAGTGTATCTTTACCGAACGAATGAAAAACAAGAGAAACCAAAAGCAACTGGTACGGATAACGAAACAAATAAAGTAGAAAAGACAGACGGCGATGCTGAAAAAGTGACGAAAACTACTTATTGGGAATACAAAAACGATATGTATAAATTCTGGTTCAATATTGCTGATAACAATCACGAATATGACAGCCGAGTGAATACATTCAAAATCCCAGAGACATGGGTAGAATTAAGTACGGACCAAGCAGCCAAGTTAGCTGAATTAGTGAAGAAACAGCAAAGTACGATGGAAAGTGAAGCAAAAGCTTATGTGCAAGACGGTATGGTAAAAGCAATGACTGAAAATCCGCAAATGAGCAAAGCAGAACAAGAACAACGTACGAAAGCCTTAACTGCTGAATTCCAACAACAAGCATTCGCGAAATTAGTGAAAGAAGCAAAAGGCGAATAATATTTTGAACACCGTGTAGGAGGTTGTGAAAAAGCTGCTCTGCATCAAGCAGTAAGAACAATCAGATAAAAATAGCACTCCATATTTTTCATCTGATTGGGCTTAGTGCCGTAGATGCAAGCTTTTGAACACCGTTTAAGGAAGAGGTTGTGAAATCAGTGTTTTGACCTGAGTATTAGAGAAAAAAACGGAAAAATAGCTCCTCATATTTTGCCGTTTTTTGAGCTAATGCCGAGGGTCAGCTGATTGAACACCGTTTAAGGAAGAGGTCGTGAGCCTGCCGTTTCACTCTGAGTCACAAGGAGCAATTTCAAAAAACAGCTTCTCATGTTTATTGAATATTGTGACTTGTGACCGAGGAGTTGGTAGGAGAACACCGTTTATTCGAAAAAAGGAACTGCGACAAGACTTTTGTCACAGTTCCTTCTTTTTTTGCTATACTAGATATAAAAAATAGGAGAAATAAAATGAGGAAAACTTATTCTTTTGAATCAAAAATCTATGCTTCCGAAGTCGGCAAGGGTGGCGCATATATTGTTTTTCCATATGATATAAGAGAAGAATTCGGTGCTGGAAGAGTGAAAGTCCAAGCAACTTTTGACAATGTGCCGTACGAAGGCAGTATCGTGAATATGGGCGTGAAAAATTTAGATGGTTCGGTCTGCTATATCCTTGGACTACGAAAAGATATTCGTAAAAACATCGGAAAAGATATTGGTGATATCGTAGTAGTTACAGTGAAGCAAAAATAAAAACAAGAGGTTATGACAAAAGATGTGTCACAACCTCTTCTTTCATAATGGTTTTTCACCATCTGTATAATAAACTGGTTCTTTGATATGGAAATCTGTTTTTTCCAACCAATCTAAAATCTTGTAACCTAACTCTTCTGACATCGGAAAAGAAGCGTTGATTTGTGCATTGGAGATATGGTCAACATGGATACCGGAAGTGATTGTACAGCTTCCTGGAACGGCATTTTTGATGATCACAGCTATTTTTTCGGCTAAGACATCGTCTTTGTGGAAACGACCATCGTGGCTAGGGAAACGTACAGTTTGGATCTCTGTATCACGAGAAAATGTAGTGACTGTTCCGATATGTGGTGTATCTCCGCCTGTTAAAGTAATCAATAAGTCTTTACCGATTACTTTAACAGCAGCTTGGATCGTGAAACCTAGTTTTGTTACTTCAACTATCGTTTCTTTTTCCATATTAATCACCTTGCCAACGTTTTGAATGTTCATTTACAATCCCAAATTGATCCAAAAGTTTCATTGTATGGTGATCAACAAGATCTTGGATCGTTTGAGGCTGATTATAAAAAGCAGGGATCGGTGGTATGATTTGCACACCTAGTCGTGCTAATTTAGTCAAGTTTTCCAAGTGAATGGCATTTAATGGCGTTTCACGAGGGACAATGACTAACTTTCGTTGCTCCTTCATTGTTACATCAGCAGCACGTGCAATCAGGTTGTCGCCTAAACCAACAGAGATACCTGCGACTGTTTTCATACTTGCCGGTACGATGATCATTCCATCGGTCAAAAATGATCCGCTGGCGACAGCAGCCCCTAGATCTTTGTTTGAATAATGGTAATCAAACAGGCTTTCGAATTCATTTAGGGATAAATCGGATTCCAGCTTTAAGTTCTGTTTTGCCCATGGACTGATGATTCCGTGTGTTTCTACCATCGGATATTCTTTTAGTTTCTTCACTAGGTTGATGGCATAAATGGTGCCCGAAGCGCCACTTACACCAATCACAATTTTTTTCTTCCGTTGTGCCAATTGTTCCATTTTCCGCACTCCTTTTTATGATGTCAAAACAGTTGCAGATCATTCATTATTTCAAATATTTTTCCCAATCTTCTACTTCTTGGAATTTTGCACGTACAAAATGTTCTTTCATATCGAAAGGAACTGTACCGTCAAAGATAGTTTTTGCACTCATCCCACGGAAACGAATAGAGCCAGGATTATATTCTGGTAATTCTGATGGGTCCAATGGATGGTTTCTCATTCCTGGGATCACAATGACGTCTTTATCTCCTTGGAACCGAGTGTTGAAAGTCCAAACTACATCGTTCATGTCGAAAATATCAACATCTTCATCGACTAAAATGACTGTCTTCAATTCTTTGAAGGCTGATAAAGCAAGAATAGCTGCTTGGCGTTGGATACCTTCATCCGCTTCGTTTTCTTTACGGATCTGCATGATGGTCATCAATTTACCGCCACCTGCAGGAGGATTGTAGACATTTACTACTTTTCCTGGAATAGCTTTATCAACCAAGGCAAGAATACTTGCTTCTGTAGGAATACCGGCCATAGATACGTGTTCTTCACTTGGACCAATCGTTGTTTGCATGATTGGATTGTCTTTTCGATGAGTAACTGCTTTGACTTTCACTACTTGTACAGCTGGATTAGCATCCCCAGTATAGCCAGGAAATTCTGGCATTGCTTTTCCTGAGTTCGTGTTGATATCTTCTTGCATTGTTTCATTTGGCATGATTTCTGCTTCAATGATAAATTCAGCACGAGCAATACCCACTTCATCGACTGCTACACCATCAACGATTTGAATAGGTTCGTTACGCAAAGCTCCTGCACACCATAGTTCGTTGTAGCCAAGTGGAGTGGTAGGTGGTTCGAAAGTCGTACCAATGGCAATTGCTGGATCTAAACCAATATTGATAGTGATAGGCATTGGTTTATTCAATGCTTCAAATTGTTTTTGGAAGTGACCAATGTGGCGTCCACCAGGCATGATGTACATACCGATCGTATCTTTGTCTTCTAGGACCATACGATGGATCGTTACATCGCTCATTGTTTTTTCTGGATCTGATCCTAAGACTACACCCATCGTGATGTATGGACCTGCATCTTCAGGAGTATTTGTAGGTGCAGGCAAAATGTTGCGAATATCGAAGTCTGCATCGGTAGCTAGATGAACGACTTCTTGTGCTGGAGCGTCTGCTTTGTCTACTTTCACAGGTTTGATTGGATTTTCTACAGCGTCTTTCAAGAAACGACCAAGTGTTCGATAATCATGGTGCAAAATTTCACCTACACGTTTACGACTAGCCATTGTCCCGATGTTCACACGTGTGCCGGGGAAACCTTTGATATTATTGAAAGTCATAGCTGGTCCTTCTTGAGTTGGACGTTTTACTGTACCGCCAGCACCGATATAACGGTAAACACCAGATAATTCTGCTTCAGGATCGATTTCAATATCTGTTTCGTGATATTGACCTGGAAGTGTTTTTAGTTCTTCGATGACTTTTCTTAAATCATACGGTTGATCTGTCATGAAAAATTCCTCCTTAGTTGTCTTTACCTATCTATAGTAAAAGGTGCAAAGGAGGAAAACAATTCAACTTGATTGATAAAATATTCCTTAATGGAATGAATACGTTTTTTGCTAATAGAATAAACTATGATATACTTACAGCGATAAGAAAGCGCATACTAAATGCTGATGGAAGGAAAGTGAAAAAAATGGAGGAGTCGTTTCCTAAAGCAGTAAAAGTAGAAAATATAGCGAATATTTTGAAAGTTACATTTGAAAACGGGGAAGTAAAATACGTGAAATCTCATTGGACAGAAGAGATAACCGATGCCTTGCAATTTGGAAAAAAAGGAAGAGGAAAAAGAAAAAATCTTCTCGCTTTGTCTACTAATATGTGGATTGGGACTGAAGTAACGATTGAAGCAGATGGAACAGTATTCATAAATGGAAAAGACAAATATACACCGCAAGAACTGTGGCTCAAAGGGGAAAACCATATTCCAGAATTATAAATAGGCAAGAGGTTGTGACAGAAGTGGTCAGCTTCAAGAAATAAGAAGGAATATACGAAAATTGCTTCTCAAATTTTTGTGACATTTCGGCTTATTTCCGAAGAAGTTACTTCAAGAACACCGTGAATCAGAGGTTGTGACCGAGGAGTTGGCAAGAGAACGCCGTTTATCGAGAGGTTATGAAAAGCTGTTTATTCGCAAAAAAGAGTGGTGACAAAATTGTTGTCACCACCCTTTGTAGTAATCGGAAAAAACGAATAGCTTTATTCTGCACGCAAAGCGATAGCAGCGTCTTTTTTCGCTGCCATTCGTGCAGGAAGATGACCGCCAAGCATCGTCAATACAGTAGAGACAATCACTAGAATGATCGCATGGACAGGATTTAGTTGCGCAACATTTTTTAGATCCGTCATGCTGTACAAGATGCTATTGATAGGGAATGTAGCTAGCCAGGCAATAAACACACCTAGTATCCCAGAAGAAATACCTAAAATACACGTTTCTGCGTCAAATACGCGAGTGATATCTTTTTTCCGTGCACCTAAAGCTTTTAGTACACCGATTTCTTTTGTCCGTTCAATCACAGATGTATAAGTAATGATACTGATCATGATCATACTTGTTACTAAAGAGATCCCTGCAAAAGCAATGAGGACATAAGTGATAGCATCCATCAATCCGCCAGTCAGTTCAGTCATCGTTCCAGCTAAATCAGTATAAATGATTTTATCTTCATCTGATTTGCCTTTATTGTAATCATCTAAATAATCCAAGATTTTTTCTTTGTCTTCAAAATTGTTCGGATAAATCATGATACTTGAAGGCAAGCTGTCTCCACCTAAATAACTAAGCAATGTTTGTTTGGTACTTTCGTCAACTTTTTCAGTAGTTAAGACATTTACATCACTGTCTTTTTGGGCTTTGACGATTTCTGATTCTTTGTTTTCATTGACGATTTGAGTCGTTAATTGATCACTATAAGCGATTCCTGGTGATAAGAGATTCATTGTAGAAGAAGACTTCACCCGTAGGATTCCTGAAATCTTTAATTCATCTGAAGCATTCTGATACATCGCATCATAATCTGTATTAGGGATAAAATTCCCAGTTGGAAGTTTTGTATAGTAAGTATTGTTGTTTACTAATTTGAATGTTGTACCGACGATCTCATCGAAATAAAGTTTTTCGTCTTCCTTCACATCAAATCCAAGATTTTTCAATGCATTGATATTAGTATTATTGTTGCCGTCTACGATCAGCACGACATCTGTTGCTGAGGCTGGATAACTTCCGGCAAGTAAAGAATAATTATCTTTTAAAAAGTTTTCTTTACTAGTGTCAAGTTGTGTAGGGAAACTTGACACTCCCACCCCTGTCATTGCTGACATCGTGCTAGACAAGGAAAGAGATTCCGCATCAGGGTTTTGATTCGAGAAGCTGACAGGCTGTACTTTGCCATTTACATCACGTAAAAGATTGATTCCTGTTGTACGAGTAAACCCAATATTATTACTTAAATTAGGATCGATGTCTGTTACATAATCGACGTATGTTTGATCGATTTTATTCGTATGCTGTGCTTTGTCTTCTTCGCTGACTTTTGCTGTGATCGTTTTGCTGTCTGGATAATCTGCTTTGCTTGCACCCAATCCAGCATCGTCACGGGTCTGGTTAGTCGTTACCTTAGAAATAGTGATCGGAAATTTCGCCATTGTTTCAGCTTGTGTGTTATCGATTTGCTTTTGGAAACCAGAAGAAAGGGAAAGGACGATCGCGATTCCGATGATCCCGATACTGGAAGCAAAGGAAGTCAAGAAAGTACGTCCTTTTTTTGTTCGGATATTGTTGAAAGAAAGCTTCAACGCTGTCCAAAAACTCATCTTCGTTCTGCGCAGGTTAAATTGATCATCTTTTGGTCGTTCGATGTGAGGATGGGAATCTGTTAAGATTTTACCATCAGAAAATTCAATGATTCGGTCTGCATATTGATTGGCCAGCTCAGGATTATGTGTGACCATGATCACTAATTTTTCTTTCGATAACTCTTGGATCAGTTCCATGATCTGAATACTTGTTTCTGTATCTAAAGCTCCAGTTGGCTCATCACACAAAAGGATATCTGGATCATTGGCTAGCGCTCGAGCGATTGCTACCCGCTGCATTTGTCCACCAGATAGCTGATTTGGCTTTTTGTGCATATGATCTGTCAAGCCGACTCGATGCAAAGCATCTTCTGCCCGTTTTCGTTTTTCGTCTTTAGAAACACCACTTAATGTCATCCCAAGTTCAACATTTTCAATAATGCCTAAATGACCAATCAAGTTGTAACTTTGAAAAATGAACCCGATAGAGTTGTTTCGGTAGGCATCCCAGTCGTTGTCCTTGAAGTCTTTAGTAGACTTTCCGTTAATCACCATATCACCGGAATCATAATTATCTAGTCCACCAATCACATTCAGCATAGTCGTTTTACCAGAACCACTAGGACCTAAAATCGCTACGAATTCTTTTTGTCTGAAAGCAACAGACACACCATCCAATGCTTTAGTGGTGGTTTCGCCGACTTTATAATATTTTTTTATATCTTTTAATTGAAGCATAATCACCCTTCTCCCGTATTGAAATATTCGGTATACTAATAAGTATACCAGAACAATAAACGTAGTATACGAAATAAATGTTAACTGAAGATGAACTGCAAGAAAAAATCTAGAAATTTTTCAAAAAACAGAGGGAGAACAATGAATCGTATTTTAATAGTAGAAGATGATCCGCAATTACAGTTGCTTTACCGTTCTGTGTTGGAACGAGCGGGCTTTTCAGTTATCACTGCACTGAATGGAGAGGATGCGCTGAAAAAACTAGAAGCGACACGTATAGAATTGATCATTACAGATATCATGATGCCGAAAATGGATGGCTATGACTTGCTAGACTCATTACGTAGCACCAGATTTGACACACCTGTTCTAATGATTACGGCAAAGGCCGATTTTGAGGATAAGAAACGTGGGTTCAAATTAGGAGCAGATGATTATATGACAAAACCCATCGATGTCAATGAGATGATCCTACGTGTGGAAGCATTGCTTCGACGTTCAAAAATCAATTACAGCAGTAGCTTGATGATTGGACAAACAAAATTAGAGCTGGATACTTATACAGTGTTACAAGATCAGCATTCGTTGATTCTGCCTCAAAAAGAATTTCTGCTTCTGTATAAATTACTGTCTTATCCCAATAAGATCTTCACTCGCCAACAGTTGATGGATGACATTTGGGGATTAGATACGAACACAGAAGAACGAACGATCGATGTACATATCAAACGTTTAAGGACCCGTTTTGAACAGACGGAAGACTTTCAAATCATGACAGTACGGGGATTAGGCTATAAGGCGGTTATTTAAAGATGAAAAAAAAGCTATTTTCACAATTATGGATCTATTTTGCTAGTATCGTCTTCATTTCGATCTTAGTGACACTGCTGTGTTTTCTCGGTTTTATTTTCTTATTGTCTCGGCATTCTATCTCACCTGCTGAATCGGCTGGAAAACCAACGCTATACCCGTTATTCGTCTTTGCAGGGTTCAGTATGATCGTGGGTACAGGAATATCGATTTTTGTTGGGCGGCGTATTCTGCATCCAATCAGTGCACTAGGGACAAATATGAGTCTGGTAGCAACGGGAGATTTTTCGATTCGAATGGATGAGCATCAGAAAGTAGCAGAAGTACAGCAACTGTATAAAGATTTCAATGTTATGGTCCAAGAACTCAATAGTATCGAAACATTGAGGAATGATTTTGTGTCCAGTGTATCCCATGAATTCAAAACACCATTAGCAACGATCCAAGGATATGTACAATTGTTACAATCCCCAAATCTCTCTGACGAAGAACGCCAAATATTTTTATATCGGATTATCGAAAGTATCACGCAGCTTTCACAATTAACAGAGAACATCTTAAAATTGAACAAACTGGAAAACCAGCGTATCCAACTGGAAAAGAAAGAGTACCGATTAGATGAACAAATCCGAGAAGTAATCGTTTTTTTGCAGCCTAAATGGGAGAAAGAACAGCTAGAATTGGATATCGAACTTGCTGCAGTAAATTACACAGGCAATGAAGAGTTTTTGTACCAAGTGTGGTTGAATATCATGGATAACGCCATAAAGTACAATCAAGTCAATGGACAGATTCATATCAAACTATTTGAGACAGCCACAGAGATTGTACTGGAAGTGACCGATTCAGGTGTAGGAATGAATGAAGAGACCAGAGATCGAATGTTTGAAAAATTTTATCAAGGAGATACAAGCCGTCAAATTTCTGGGAATGGGCTAGGACTTTCACTGGTCAAAAAAATTCTAGAACTGCATGATGGACGTATTGATTATAGCAGTATCGAAGGAGTAGGAACGACAGCAATGATACGGTTAAGTAAACAATAGGAAAAAGAATAAAACCCCCTAAAATTCTATTGAAAGTTTTTAGGGGGGTGTTTTTTAAAAATAAAAGTTATTTTATTTGTGTTTAACCCTTTATATTATGAATATTTTTTATATGATTAGTTATTTAACGTTTATGAATCTAAAACGTTTTTTTATTATTTACTTTTATTATTTATCAAATTAAATGCTATGATTTTCTTGTGAAAAGGAAAAAGGATGGCTGTTGAAGAAGAAAAAGGAAAAGTTAATGTACTTATTTGCAATAGGAATAATGAAGGCGGGTAGGAACAATTTTGTGAAGAAGCTTTTTTATAAAGAATGGAAAAAATAGGAAATAAAAATAAAAAAACAATTAGCAGTCTTCCATGAAAAAATATTTTGTAGCTGGTTTGTCGTTTATTGTCTTTAGCTCGGTGGGTTTGCAAAATATGACTGTTTTTGCTGAAAGTCAAGTTATTAAAGAAGAAGGCACAGTTAAATCTGAAGATATCTCTCAAGAAGACATTGAAAAAATTGATAACGTCACAGCTAAAGATGTGGTTGAACATGCAAAAAATTAGGTTATAACCCAGAATTAATATGGACACGTCAGGAATTGCAAGAAGCCTATCAATCAATTCAGACAAGAGCTGGTGTAAATAGACTAATTACTATGAGTAATGATTTAAAATATTTGTATATGAGCAGTTTTACAGCAAAATTGGCTCTTTCTGGAGGGGCTGCAGCAGTTGCTGCATTGTTTCCTGGGATTGGAGTTTCAATAATTGCCACAGCGGTTACCATTATTATTGCAGAAAGAATTAATCTTGACAGAGGGATTATTGTTAGACTTTCTAGAAATAAAACAACAAATTTACTTGTTCCTACAGCAGTATGGCAACAGGGATGAGGGCTCAATCCATTTTATCAAGTGTGATTTTTGTGTTTGGTCTATTTTGGGCAGGAGTAGGTGATGGAGATTTTTCTTTAGACAATTTTTTTGTATTTAGTGGCTTGTTCTTACTGTTCTTTAGGCATAAAATCGCTGCTTTCTTATTGAAATACGAGAAATGATAGATGTGTCATTGAAACAAAGACATGATGCAAAAAAGAGAGCGAAAGTCATGAGTTGCTCTCTTTTTGGATGGATAGATAGACAAAAAATGAAGGGCTTAGTGTTCTTCTTGTCTCAAATACTCCCAAAATGTATCTGAAGCCAAAGAATGTTCACCGATTTTACGCGTAAATGCGAGATAACTTTCTTTTGTTGGAGAGATGGGGAGGATCACAGTATTTTCTTTTAACAGATTTCTGACTGTTTTTTCCATAACAATAGCAATCCCCATGTCATTTGCAATCATATTGATGATCAAGTCGATCCTAGATCCTTTATAAGAGATTCTCGGTTCAAATCCAGCTTCGCGACACAAGTTCAGCACAGGTTGATACAAGTTCGTAGTAGGGCCAAGAACCAAAAAATTTTCCTTTTTCAGTTCACTTAGATCCAATTTCTTTTTAGCAGCTAAAGGATGGGTTTTAGGCAGAACTGCTACAAAATCGTCTGTTTCAGTAGGTAGCCACTCAATCGAACTTGGTGGGGCCTGGAAGCTTCTGGCAAAGTGGATCGTATCACTATGTTCATTTGTATCGTCGTAAGTCAGTTCGATACTTTCCACTTCTTTCAACTGGACCGTAAATTCAGGATGGCGTTTCAAAAATTCGGTAATTTTGGAAAAGCCTTGGTAATTGATCATGGTTGGTATCGTTAAGATATTTAATGAAAGATTGTTTTCTTGCGTATAGGTTTCAAGCACTTCTTGCATGGCATGGTATTGTTCTACGACATTTTTTACATAAGGGAGCAACAAGCTTCCAGCTTCGGTCAACTCGATTTTTCTATGGGCACGTTCGAATAATTTGACGTCTAGTTCTGTTTCTAACGAAAGAATCTGTTTAGAAATGTTTCCTTGGGTGGTGAATTGTCGTTCAGCAGTTTTGGTGAAATTCATTGTTTCGGCTAAATCAAGAAAAACTTCAAATTTATGGATATCCATCATATTCCTCCTACTTATTCCAATAAAGAATACTTTAACACAAAAAATGAATTGGTGTAACCTACTCTGTCTGGTACAATCTTTCTTGCAATGAAAGCAATGATTGCAGAAAATTTTCTGTAATAATTTTCGCTTTATAGAGAAAGAGAGGAGTTTTTTTGATGCCAACTGGAGTTTTGATCAATGTAGGTTCCGTTTTGCTTGGCGGACTAATTGGCGGATTAGTAGGAAATAAATTAAGCGAACACTTTAAAGCGCAGATGACGATGGTTTTTGGTGTGTGTTCGATGGGGATGGGGATCTATTCCATTGCGCCAATGAAAAATATGCCAGCTGTTATTTTCGCTTTGGTGATAGGAACAGCGATTGGACTGATTGTTCATTTAGGTAATGGGATAAACAAGGGTGCTGCGTTGATGCAAGTACCTATTTCTAAAATCTTCCCTAGCGAAAAGCTTGGTATGACCCACGATGAATTTATCAGCACATTAGTGACGGTCATTGTTTTATTTTGTGCAAGTGGTACGGGGATTTATGGAAGCTTAGATTCTGGGATGACTGGAGACAGTACGATTTTGATTTCTAAATCTGTCCTTGATTTTTTCACAGCAGCAATTTTTGCATGTAATTTAGGATATGTCGTTTCTGTAGTAGCGATTCCCCAATTCATTATTTTTTATATCTTGTTCTTATTAGCAAAATTTATTTATCCATTGACTACACCAGATATGATCTTAGACTTTAAAGCTTGCGGTGGATTCTTGATGGTTGCTACCGGTTTTAGAATGATCAACGTGAAAATGTTCCCAGTAGCTGACATGATACCAGCGATGATCGTTATTATGCCACTAAGTTGGATGTGGACGAATTGGATTATGCCACTGTTATAATAATAATCAAAGAGAAGCCATTTTTTACTGACTAAAAGGGATCAAACCTTTTAGTCAGTTTTTTTGTATTTGACAAACTGATTTTGAAACTATATTATATGTTGTATAATATAGATTGGAATAAAATATTACACTTGAGAATAGAAGGTGACGTAATGCACATCCAGATTCCAACTGTTCTTCTTGATGGTACTGTGTTAGCAGCATTAAGCAAAGAAGATATGTATGGTTATGCCTTAACAAAAATCGTACAAGAAAGTCTCTCAGTCAGTGAATCTACACTGTATCCGGTTTTGAGAAGATTGAAAAAAGAAGGGTATCTTGAGACCTATGATGAACCTTTTGAAGGCAGGAACCGTCGATATTACTCGTTGACACCAATAGGAAGTCGTCATTTAGAAGAAATTATTGATGAATGGATTGTTTTTCGAGATTCTTTAGACCGGTTATTGGAGGAGAACACAAATGAATGATTATTTGAATGAAGTTGTGGATCATCTTCAAGAAATTCCTGAAGACGATCGTTTTGATTTGATCCAATATTATGAGGAATATTTTTTAGATTCCGGAAAAACATTAGATCAGGTCATTGATGAATATGGTACACCAAAGCAGTTTGCTTTAAAATTAAAAATCAGTTACTTTTCAGAAGAAGAACAAGCAGAAGATGAGTTAGTGAGAAGTCCAAAAAGACAAATACGTCTGATTTGGTTAATCATTATCGGTTTATTTGCTTCTCCTGTCCTCATTCCACTAGCATTGGGGTTTATATTGGTTATTGGGGGACTATTGATTGCTTTGCTGGCGCTCATTTTTAGTATCTATGTCCTATGTATCAGTATCTTAGGTATTGGCTTATTCATGATCATCTCAGGAATCAGTGTGTTTGGTCAATCGATTCTGAGTGGGTTGTTCTTTATCGGTGTCGGTCTGTTCGCCACGGGAAGCGCAGTATTTATTTCGCCACTGTTGCTGAAAGGAACAAAATGGCTTTTTTATGTCATGATGAACTTTGTTAAATGGATGGGGCGGCGTTTTATTACAAAAAGAGATCTACATTCAGCGGGCGTTTGAAGGAGGACAGATAAATGAGATTAAAACATTTTTTGATTACCGGTATTATCCTGATGGTTACTGGCGGACTCCTAGCAGGTGCAACTTATACATTAGGCGCTCAAAAGAGTCTGACTTGGGATAATGGTCCTCGATTGATCAATATGGTGACGGAGACGAAAAAAATCAAAGAGGCAAACAAAATCGTCATCCATGCAGAACATCAAACAGTG
This sequence comes from Enterococcus sp. E5-162, assembly GCF_035725965.1. NCBI lineage: Bacteria > Bacillati > Bacillota > Bacilli > Lactobacillales > Enterococcaceae > Enterococcus > Enterococcus sp. E5-162. Next base: position 170,225 of record NZ_JAPRFV010000005.1, read on the forward strand.
TCAGTCATACGCGGATTGGATTTTGAGATAAAAACGACCTACGATAAGACAGAAAAGCCAGAAATAAAGGAGAAAAATGGTGTATTGACCGTGAATGCAGTCAAAAAATCAGAAGGTGCGATTATTGGTTTGGAAGACACCAGTGCACAAATCACTATTGTTGTCCCTACAGATCAGGAATTATCTGAATTGACGATTGAAGGGAATAATAGTGCGATTGACATCAATGAAGTATCAATCAAAAAAGTGAATACTACGACACACGATGGTTGGGTATCATTCAATGAACTTACGGGAGGAACAATAACGGCGAAAGATGAATTAGGTTCTCTTCGTTTAGATGAAGTCAAGGTGGATAACTTGACCGTCATAGGAGAAAGCAGCAATTTACATCTAGAAGACAGTTTGGTCAGTAAAGAAGGAAAAGTTACTCTAAACAGTAGTAATTTATCTTTGCATGAGATGGAAAACAGTGGCTATACTCTCCAAACATCTGGTGAATCTCATATTGAAAAAGACTACCAGCCAATAACAAATACGTTGTTAGAGCGAGGACAGAAACGGCTGAAGATTACTGCCAAAGACACTTCTATCAATATCATGACAGATCAAGAGGACAATGAAACAGATTGATTCTACAATCAACTGGATAGTTTAAGAAAAAACAGCAAAGATCGGAAGGATCTTTGCTGTTTTTCATCGCTTAACACACATAACTATAGTAAAATAAGTAAGAACATATCTATAAAGAAAACAGGGTGAAAAAGTATATGAAGGCAGAAGAAGGTCAAAGAGAAAAGTTAAAAACAGAAATGGAAAGATTACATACTTATATCACTCAACTAAGTCAAACCTTCTATGATCCAGATAAAGAAAAAGTGATGGTCAACTATCCGAACAATTCAGAAGGTCGTCAATTAGAGCAAGTATACCATGAAGTTTTCAAACATTTATTGACGGTGAAGAAAGAACTGGACTATTATTCTTTACCGATTATCGATACAGGAATATTGAAGTATGATGGGGAGAAGGAACGATTTATCTTTAAATCTGTTCGGGAAGATTTGCCTCTTTCAGCAGGGATGGATCTAGAAATCTTGGTAGAAGACTATTTTACAGAAGAAAAACACTGGGTTCGAACAAGATTGGATTATTTGCCGCAAGCAGCCGGAGGAACACAGGCAAGCGGTTGGTACATCACTGAAGACAAAGATTTGGAACTAGAAGGTGCAATGGCGCGAATTCGAAAAAAGGATTAAAAAGCAACGCTATATATTTATTGAAGGATAAAGGAGCGCAGAAAGTAGAATGAGAGAAAAAAGAGCAATTTATATCAATGGTTATGCAGGAATCGTCGGTTTGGTCGTATTAGCTTTAGTTGGTTTATTTTTCTTCTATTTAGGCATGTGGCAAGCGAAAGTTTGGGCACTATTTTTAAGTATTTTTCTTTGGTTGATCGCGTTACTGTTGCTAAGTTCGGCAACTGTAGTCAGTCCTAATCAAGCAAAAGTGATTTTGTTTTTTGGACAATATTTAGGTACGATCCGGGAAAATGGCTTTTTCCTTACGATCCCTTTGGCACAAAAAATGACTGTTTCGTTGAAAGTTCGGAATTTCAACAGTTCTGTTTTAAAAGTCAATGATTTAGACGGAAACCCCATCGAAATCTCAGCGGTAGTCGTGTTTAAAGTCATTGATACAGCAAAGGCATTATTCGATGTAGCGTATTATCAAGATTTTGTAGAAATCCAAAGTGAGACGGCCATCCGGCATATCGCTAGCCAATATCCGTATGATACCTTCAATGATGATGATTTAACGCTTCGAGGAAACACTACGGCAGTGTCTGACGAGTTGAAAAAGGAGTTGCAAGAGCGTTTAGCAGTAGCAGGTGTCGAAGTAATCGAAACACGTTTGAACCATTTAGCCTATGCAACAGAAATCGCCAGCGCCATGCTGCAACGTCAACAAGCAAGAGCTATTTTGTCTGCTCGACAAACCATTGTTGAAGGAGCTGTCACGATCACTCAAATGGCTTTGGAGCAAATCGAAGAAGGACAAGAAATCAATTTCACCGATGACCGGAAAGTCCAATTAATCAATAATTTACTTGTCTCAATCATTACAGACAAAGGAACGCAACCCGTTATCAATACAGGCGACATGAAAGAACGTAAGTGACATACTTTTTGTAAAATAGGAAGAAGGAGTTTAGGACGATTGTCTTAAACTCTTTTTTAGTTGTTTAAAGAAAATGACAAAATTGAAAGAAGAATGATAGATGATTCGAAGGCAGAATTGTTCGTTTTTTTTCTATAATCAATATATAAAGTAAGAGAGAAGGAAAAAAAGTGAAAAAACTTCTGATCGGACTACTTGTTTTCATCGTTGTGGCACTTGCAGGGGTGAAAATCGCAGATTACGTAGTGATGGGCGGAGAAGAATACTATGTACAGATTACGACAGATGGTGCAAAAACAGTATCCAAAGCAGACTCTGGACAAGAAACAGTCAACTATAGATATATCCTGCCTGGTTATACAAAAGAGGGTAAGGAAAAAGAACTAGATTTCAATGGGCAATTAACTCGACCGCTTCGTAAAGGAGCATATTTAAAAATCACCTGGAATAAAAAGAAAGGTGTCACTTCATATGAAGAAGTCGAAAAAAAAGATGTGCCGAAAACAGCACTAGAAAAACTAATTAAAGGGTAGGGAAAGAAAGAAATGAACAAAATAGTCGAAGTACAGAATGTAACAAAAGTATACGGGAAAAACAATGAGAAAAAGACGCAAGCATTAAGCGGCATCAGCTTCGATGTAGAAAAAGGTGAATTTATTGGCATCATGGGGGCTTCCGGTTCAGGTAAATCAACACTTTTGAATATTTTATCCACATTAGACAAACCAACAAATGGACATATCCGAATCAATCAAAAAGATGTGACGACATTAAAAGGAAATCAACTAGCAGATTTTCGTGCGAATGAAATCGGCTTTATTTTCCAAGATTTCAATTTATTAGAAAGTTTGACAGCACAAGAAAATATCGCTGTTCCTCTTTCTTTACAAGGTGTCAGACCAAAAGAAATCAAGCAACGTGTCCAAAAAATTGCAGAACGTTTATCGATTGCTCATATTTTGGAAAGCTATCCTTCTGAGATTTCCGGTGGACAAAAACAACGGGTCGCTGCCGCACGTGCGTTGATCACCCAACCAACGATTTTATTAGGCGATGAGCCTACAGGTGCGCTGGATTCTAAAAGTGCCCGTGATCTTTTAGATACGATGGACGAATTGAATACAAAAGATCATGTATCGATTCTTCTAGTGACACATGATCCGTTTTCTGCAAGTTATTGCCAACGTATTTTATTCATCAAGGATGGCGGTATCCATCAAGAAGTGAAACGTGGAGATCAAAGCCGGGATTCCTTCTATCGGGAAATACTATCTATTCTTGGAAACTTGGAACAGTAGGGGGAGATTGACTATGCTTTGGAAATTATCACTTACTGGGATCAAGAGCCGTTTAAGAGATTACTTGGTATTATTCTCAGGATTAGTTATGGCATCTGCTATTTTTTACATGTTTGAATCAATGGCGAGCAACGAAGCCTTTTTGAAAAGTAATACGATCGTTGCAGCTACAGTTATCATTTTCCGACTAGGTTCTGTTTTACTAGGGATCATTACCTTCGTTTATATTTTGTATGCGAATTCCTTTTTGATGACGATGCGGCAAAAAGATTATGCCATGTTTATGATGCTAGGAGCAAAAGGCAGAAAAATCGCACAGATGATTTTTTCTGAAACATTCGTAGTAGGGATCGCGGCTACTTTAGTGGGTTCAGCTGTCGGTGTAGGATTGACAAGTATTGTCCACCAATTATTAGTGGATCAGTTAGATATCAATATTTCGCATTTTACACCTTTTAGCATTCATGGGTTGTTGATCACCGTTTTGTTTTTTGCTATTTTGTTTTTATTAGCAGCTATTGTTAATGCTTTTTCGATTGTCAAAAAACCGATTTTAGCATTGATTCGTGCGGATCAGACACCAACAAGAATCAAGCAGCATAAATTCTTGTTCTTCCTTGAAGTAGTACTTGGGATTGCTTTTCTAGGCTGCGGTTATTATATGATGAAGCACGTGAAGACCTATCAAGTTTTTGGTATGGGAGTAGCTCTAGTCACGATCGTGTTAGGAACTTATTTCATTTTCCACTCTGTGATCATTTTCTTCTTATCATTACTAAAGAAATCAGAACAGATTTCATTGAAAAAATTGAACAATTTCACATTGTCACAGTTAAGTTTTCGTATTCGTGAATATACACAAATGCTCTCCATGGTTGCTATGCTGTTTGCTTTAGCACTTGGTGCTTTGACAGTAGGTCTAGGATTTAGAAATGAAATTTCGGAAATGACGGAAAATGCTGCTGGTTATGACCTAGTGATGAATAATCCTCGGGCAGAAGATCAGCAAAAAATCAAAGAACTATCACCAACACTTTCTGCTTCTTATACTCAAAAAGAAGATGCGGGAACGATTTACTATAATGCAAGTGAATTTGTGGCTCAACCATTGATTATGATAAAATATGAAGATGGAACACCGCCAAAAATCACGAAAGAAAAAGTTCCTGCTGAAAAAATGAATGAACTGACTGTACAAGATGAGCTTCGTGGCTATGAATTGCCTGAGCAACAAGAAAAAGAAATCAAGGTAGTCAGTCAATCGGAATTTGATCAACTGAGCTTGCCACAATCCACTTTACAGCTAGTTCAGGTCAAAGACTTCCAAGCAAACTTGGAACCAATCAAAGCACTTGCTACACAAAATAAAACGAACAATCCATCTTTGCAAAAAGTAGAGTACAGTAACCAGAAGTATGAAATGTATGAAGGATATAATAGTCTATTCTCTGGTTTTGAATTTATGGGATTCTTCTTAGGTTTAGCTTTCTTGACTATGCTTGCTAGCTGTTTGATGTTCAAGATCTTGTCAGGAAGCAAGAGTGACATCGCTCGTTATGAAATGCTTGAAAAGATAGGAACACGACGCGGATTGCTTAAACAATCGATCCGTAGAGAAGTAGGTGTGTTATTCTTAGCACCAGGAATCTTAGGTGTAGTCCATGTCTTATTCGGATTACAAATGTTTGGTCTATTCATGCAAAATCCATACAAAGATATTTGGGTGCCATTTACGATCTTCTTCGTATTGTATTTCATCTACTATGTACTGACGACATGGTTGTATACTGGAATCGTATTGAAAAAGAGGTTGTGACAATATTTTTGTCGCAACCTTTTTTTTCTCGGTCTTTTATTAGAATATAGTAAATTTTTTCTCGTTACTCACGGAATAAGCTGTTAAGAAAGCGGTTTCCATGTATACTGGAATCAGTACAAATGAAAGAAAAGAGGTTGCAAGGAACATGGAAATCAATGAACAAAATTTTGGCGGAAACTATCACTTGATCACGATCACGAATCAAAATGGGACATCTTTGTCTGTCAGTGATCTAGGTGCACGAGTCGTCCATTTTCAAACAATGATCGATAATGAAAAACGAGAGTTGGTTCTAGGCTTTGATGAAGCAAAAGAATATCTGGAAAAAGACCCTTATATTGGAGCTTCAATCGGACGTATGGCTGGACGGATCACGGATGGCACATTCAAATTAGATGATGAAACATTCAAAGTAAAAACAGATCCAGATACTGGACATTGTTTACATGGCGGTGCACCTAGCTTTGAAGCCAAGCAGTGGCATTATACAGTTATTAATGGTGAAAACGAATCCTCGGTCATTTTCTATCAGACTAGTCCAGACATGGAAAATGGATTTCCTGGCACGTTAGACGTAGAAGTACGGTATACACTGACGAATGATGATACATGGCGAGTGACAGTCCAAGGGATCAGTGACCGGAAAACGGTATTCAATCCGACAAATCATGTTTATTTCAATTTAACTGGTGATCCAGCACAGCCAATCGACGAACATACGCTTTGGTTGAACAGCCGATTATTCGCTACGCTCAATAAAGATACGACGCCTACAGGAGAAGTGGTTTCAGTAAGCGGTACAGCATTTGACTTTCAACATCCTAAAAAATTAGGTGAGGTATTCGCCAGTGATTTTCGCCAATCAATGATGGTAGGCGGTATCGATCATCCATTTTTATTGAAAAAACAACCCGATCTGCTAAAGGCAGCGGAATTGACGAGCCCTGATGAAAAAGTATCAATCCAAGTAAAAACGGATGCTTCGGGAATCGTGATTTTTACCGCAAATTTTGGAGAAGATGGGCCAAAAATGCGTGGGAAGAAATTAGTAAATCATGGCGGTATCACATTTGAGACTCAAGAATTGCCAGGTGCGGAGCGGCTTGAAAGCTTTGGAGATGTCACTCTGGAACCTAACCAAGTACGCGAATTTGTAACGGAATACAAAATAAATAAATATAAAGAAATAGAGTAAATTAAAAAAGGGAATGTGACACTGTCACACGCCCTTTTTTATTTATTCTATTTCTTTAAAGGCAGATCAAGCCAGAATGATTTGTCTAAACTTAACAAAGTTAGTACCGGAACAGTTGCAGCTTTAACTGTACGAGTAGTTGTTTCTGGTATCTGTCTTGCCGTGAAAGTGTTCCACAAATCCCAGATTGAAGCGACACGGAAGATGGAAGCAGCATTGTTGACGCGTTTTATCGTTGAAAATTCTAATCCTGTGATTGGCACGCCATCTGTTGTCCATTTGATTGGCACATCGAATCGCTTAGACATATGGAGGATTTCAGTGCTTGCTTCTTCAGTTGTTGCTGCTTCTTTTTTCGGTTCGTCATATTTTGTCAGGTCGTACGCTTCGATGATCGCGTTCAATTTTTGTGAATATTGGCGATCTGTAGCATAACGTCCTTCCAAATATTTGGTTGCTTCTTTGTAGTCTTTTGTTTCCGACTTCCAAGTTGGTTTGTAGAAGTCAGGATTGCCAGTCAGTCCATTTTTGATCAAGTCGGCATAGTCTTCCAAACTTTCCTTGTAAGAAGGATACTTACGGAATTGGGCGCGGATTTGGTAGCTTTGTCCCGAACTATCTTGTTCAAGTGTATTGAAGGTCACGCTGCTTCCTTTATACGATCCTTTGATACCAAAAAGGTTATGATTTGGTTCGCTTGATAATAAGCTGTTTCCAGATCCACTTTCAAGGATAGCTTGAGCCATCATGACTGATGCGTAGATTCCTTCTTTTTGGCCGATTTCCTGTGCATCATCTGCAATCTTTTTCAGGAACTGATCAGTTGTTTGGTTTTGACTGAAATGGAACGAGCCATCTAATCCATCTAAAATAGATGAGCCGCCTGTCAGCGAACCTGAAGCAGCAGGTAAACCTGCTAAGTTTACTCGGACAGCAAAATCAGGCGTGAAATCTGAAATAGAAGTTACTCGAACTTTATCTCCTGGTTGGGGCGCATGGATAAATTGTCCGTTCCCAATATAGATACCTACATGGTGAGTAACACCGGAAGAAGGTCCCCAGAAGACGAGATCGCCAGGTTGGGCCTGACTTATTGGAATCTGCGTACCTGCATATTGCTGTTCGCCTGTCCAGCCACCGATATAATGACCGGTTGCTTTCATATATACGTAATAAGTCAAACCAGAACAGTCAAAAGTATTTGGACCTTTTGCTCCCCATACGTATGGTTTTCCAAGATGCTTGAATGCTTCTCGAACGATTGCTTGTTGGACATTCGTTGCATTTGTAGGCAATACAGCATCAATTGGTGATTTTACAACAAAATCAGAAGAAGCAGAAGATGGATTCTCTATACTGCTTTGATTTGCTGTATTTGGACGAGACGAAGCATTGTTTGTTCCGCCATTCGATGAACCATTGTTTGGATGGTTTGGTTCTCTCTGAGTATTTCCATTGTTATTCGATCCAGATGGGTTTGTTTGATTCGAAGAATTCCCGCTGTTCGAATTATTGTTATTATTGTTTGAATTATTTGAACCATTATTATTGTTGTTATTGTTGCTATTGTTGTTATTACCCTCATCTGGTTTATTTGGCGTTTCCGGATCTGGTGTACTAGGGACTTCTTCACTAGGATCAGTTGGTTCCTCTGTTGAAGTATCCGGTACAGGTTCAAATTCTGCAGTAATAGATAAATTGTTCGTACCTACTGTAAAAGTCTTTGCCTCATAGTTCACTTCTTTAGCACCATTCACAGCGACTGAAGCAATTTGTTCACCTTCAGCTGGCGTAATAGTGTAAGTCACCTTCATTCCTGCTGATAAACCTTCTACCGTTCCGCTTTCTGTGATATTCAAAGGTTGCTGTTCAGCGGTATCCTCTGACGAAGCAGTTAGTTGGATCTTCCCAATCAAAGAAGGAGCAATCGTAAGGGTATATGTCTCGGCTGGCTTTTCATTTTCTGATGGATCAGCCGGATCAGTTGGTTCGGTCGATTCTGTTGATGAGTCAGTTGTTCCGGTTGTGCCTTCTGCAGAAGAATCCGTTGTTTCGCTAGTAGCTGAGCTGGAAGTAGATGTACCTGTTGTGACTGTTTGATCGGTTGTTTGATTATCTACAGCAAATACGGCATTAGTCGACAAAACAGTAGGAGCAATCAGCCAAGTAGCAGCTAGCAAACGCATCGTTTTTTTGTTTTTCATAATAAACTAGTCCTTTTCCTTTCATTGATTTTCTGTTTTATTCAGCATTCATAAGTTATTCGTTTGAACAGATAATCGTGTCGAAAAGCTTTTTCATTCCATGAATCTGCTTGAGTATTCTAAATAAAACAAGTTGTAAAAAAGCAACGAGCAGTCATTCGTTGTGGTTTGATGTTCATTTTATTGCATAAACCATCTTTGTTTGGGGATAAACAAGTGGGGATAAAAATGGTCATGCATATGTAAATTATACCAAAGATTGGAGAGTATCACAAAAAATTTATAAAAATAACGATCCTAAAAAAGAAAAAAACTGAAATATGTGATAAGCATCTCATACTTCAGTCTTTTTTCGTTCATTATTCGTAAGACATCAGGTCTTCATCAAACCCGCTAACAAGGGTGGTGATCATTGCTACGACTAGACTAACAGCCAATCCTGCTAAGTACCAGAAAAAAGTACCGGAAATAAAGGCTGGCAATGTGGTCAGACTACCAAATACAAAAGCGATCGCTTTCACTTGAGCAAATCCCATGACAGCTCCACCAGCAGCTGCACCGATGCAAGCAGCAACAAATGGTTTTTTCAATGGAATCGCGATTCCGTAAACAGTAGGCTCGGTCACTCCCGCAAGTAAAATCGAAGCGAAAGCAGAACCGGAGATCGAACGTGTTTTTGAACGTTTACTTCGTAGGAATACCCCTAAAGCTGCACCAGCCATTCCAAAATTAGCTGCTCCTGTCAACGGAACGATACGGTCGAACCCATAAGCTGAGATATTGCTGATCATGACAGGATTTACAGCCCATTGGATACCAAATATCACCAAAATGTTCCAGCCTCCAGCGATGATTGCTCCACTGATTGGACCGTTAATATCCATCATCCAAGTAATTGCTGCAGCTAAGCCTTCACCAAGATAAACACCGGCAGGTCCGAAGACCATTAATGTCAAAGGAACCGTGATGACTAATGAAAGTAAAGGTACAAATACTAATTGCATGTTTTCGCGAATATATTTTTTAAGGAATCTTTCGACAAAAGAATAAAAGAAAATACCTAAAATCGCCGGCATGACAGTAGACGTGTACTGCATCAGTACTACAGGGATCCCCAGAAAATCAGTAGCTGCTTTTCCACTATCTGAAAGTAAAGAGGTCAAATTTGGCTCAATCAGCGCTGCAGCAATGACAGCCGCGATATATCCATTCACTTTAAACGTTTTGGCGGCAGAAAAAGCGAGAAAGATGGGCAGAAAATAAAAGACAGCATTCGACGCGGCAGACAAAATATGATAAGTCCCGCTCGTTTCACTAAGCCAGCCAATCGTAGTTGCTAAAACAACCAGACCTTTTAATATACCAGAACCGGCAAATAGGGGAATGATTGGCGTAAAGATTTCCGATATCAAACCAAATAGTTTTTCGATCGGATTTAACTTTTCTTTCGGAGCTGAATGATCGATTTGACGTGTCAATTCCTTATAAGCAGGGGCCAATCCCTGATCCATAATTACTTCTGCATATCTATCGAGTAAAATGAAATATTTGATAGAAGGGATTTGCTGCTTTAATTTTTCTACATTTGCTGCTGGCTGTTTTTGTAATTTGATACGAAGCCGAGTCGCACATGGGAGGACAGAATCAATATTGTCTTTTCCCCCTAACTGATCAATCAGCAGATGAATCTGTTCGGACAGTACCATCTGTTCAGGATTCATTGTCGTTTCCATTAGAAGACCACTCCACTCACTAACATAATATTGGCATAAGGTGTCATCTCGCCTGTACGAATAAATGCATGGCAGTTATTCAAGTCTTTTTTCATTTCTTCATGTGGGATAAAGCTAATCGGTGTATCTGGTAACAGTAATTTGATTTTTTCCAATATTTCCGGATTCATTGTCTTTATTTCTTCCGCCAATTCAATGGATTGTACTTCAAGTTCTTCTAAAACGTTTTCTAAAACAGATAAAAAACTTGGAAGTCCATTTGAAACAGCTAAATCTATTTTTTCAGTACCAAAGGGAACAGGCATGCCTGCGTCCCCGATACTTAATTTGTCAAAGTGTCCCATTTGCGCGATTACTCGTGAAATATCTGAATTGATTACTTTTCCTTTTTTCATGTTTGTTTCTTCCTCTCGTTGTTAATTTATGACTGCTGATTGTTCTAAAGCTTCACGGTAAGGGATAGAAGGTTGCGCACCATAAGACTGTACGGCAATAGAAGAGGCTAGATTTCCATAAAGGATCGCTTCTTTCAAATTACCAAGATCTGGCTGAAGTGTGCTACTCAATGCCCCAATAAATGTATCACCTGCGGCTGTCGTATCGATAGCATCTACTTTAAAAGCAGGGACGATACCTTGTTCTTTTTCTGTGTGGTAGAAAGCACCGGTACTACCCAATGTAATGATTACTGTTCCGATGCCTAATTCATGCATTTTTTCAGCTGCTGCGACCAAACTGTCATGGTCTGTAACTCTGATTCCTGTAATAATTTCTGTTTCTGTCTCATTTGGTATAATGATATCTGTCTTTTCGAGTAGTTCAGTAGGAATGGTTTCTCTAGCTGGTGCAGGATTCAGGATCGTTGTTTTTCCTGCGTCTTTTGCAATAGAAAAAGCTAGGATCGTCGCATCTAAACTACTTTCGAATTGAGCAATAATAAAGTCACTGTTTGTAATCAATTCTTTGTTCTTTCGAACTTCTTGTTCATGGAAAGCATTATTTGCGCCTGCATGAATCAAGATACTGTTTTCTCCTGCTGCGTCCACCATAATCATTGCTTGTCCGGTTGCGGCGCCCTCAATTTCAGCAATTCCAGATGTATCGATATTTTCTTTCGTCAGTAGATCCAACAATTGCTGTCCTTCACTGTCAGTTCCAACACCTCCAATAAAAGATGTTCGTGCGCCTGAACGTTTGGCTGCCACTGCTTGGTTGGCGCCTTTGCCTCCGCCAGCGTGAAAAATCTCATGTGCATGCATCGTTTCTCCTGGTTTTGGCATTTTGGTTAAACGAAGGGTAGTGTCCATATTAATACTTCCAATTACTGTAACCGTGTTCATTTCACAAACCTCCAACTATCTCATTCATTTTGATGGGAAGAATTATTTTTTAAAACGTTTTAGTAAAACGTTTTAATAGTTCGATAAAAATATAGCACACCTTGAAAGCTATTTCAAGGGTGCAGTCGAAAATCTTTTTTCTAGTCGTACAGGTAGCCGTTTTTCTTCCCACTCTTTTTCTGGGAATTGGATTCGATCTAACAATAATTGGGCAGATGTTTGCCCCAATTCGAAGATTGGTTGTGCGATCGTCGTCAGTTTTGGCTTGATATATTCGCACATGTCTATATTATCATAGCCAATAATGCTATAGTCTTCTGGGATGCTTTTTCCAGCTTCCTCTAATCCGCGATATAATCCAAAAGCTAATTCATCATTTAAAGCAAACACACCAGTTGCAGCAGAATCAAGAAGTTTGGCTGTGATTTGGTAGCCGCCTTGTTTTGAGAACTGTGTAGGCAAGAGGATCAGACGGTCGTGAGGGATTTGGTAAACATCAAGAGCAGATTTAAACCCATCAATTCGAGCGTGGACATTTTCTGGCAGATTTTCAGGATAGATAAGGGCGATCGTTTGATGTCCTAGACTAAGCAGGTGCATACCTGCCAGATAACCACCGCGAAAATCGTCTGTTCGTACGGCATCACTAAATCCTTCAGATTTTTTTTGATCCAAAACAATGAAGGGCCGGCCTTGTTTTTTCAAATTTTCGTTGATTGCATCTGTAGAGACAGCAGAAGTCGCGATAATGAATCCATCCACACCTCGACGTGTGAGTTCGGCTAGGTACTCGATTTCTTTTTGATGATCAGAATCAGCATTACATAATATCGTGACGAAGTTCTGATTGTACAAGATATCTTCAATTCCTCGCATCAATGTACTGAAGAATGGATTCGTGATATCAGGAACGAGTACGCCAATCGTTTTCGTTTCCTTGGTAATCATTTGTCTAGCAAAATAATCAGGTTGATAACCTAATTCTTCTTTAGCAGCTAAAACTTTCTGAACGGTTTTCGGACTGAATTTCTCCGTATTTCCATTTAATATCAAGGAGACAGTTGTGATTGAAACGCCGGAAAGTTTAGCGACTTCTTTGATTGTGATCTTTTTTTTCACCATGTTCATACTCCTATCTAAATCCTGTGGTTATTTTCCCATGAAATCAAAAAGAAGTAAATGAAAATCATATACGCTAGTACCCTATTTACTTTGTTGGATCGCTTCGATTATTTGTTTCGTTGAACGTACTCGTGCAGTTTTCGGAAATATCTTGTTTATGAACAATTGATGCGATTCTTTGTCGCGATCACTACAAGCATCTTCAGCAAGTACGACATGATACCCGTGTTGGAAGGCATCCAATGCAGTAGCGTATACACCGTTTGTTGTCGCTACACCGCTTAAAATGATGGTTTCAATTCCACGACGACGAAGTTGAAGATCAAGAGAAGTACCAAAAAAAGCACTTGGATTGTATTTTGTGATAGTCAACATATTGTCTGTATCTTTCAAAGAATCCTTCAAAAGTAAATCAGTGAATTCTGGAGGTACAGAAGCAGCAGTCATTCCACCCATATCAGTTTGTTGACTCAAATAAGGGAAAGTGGAGATGTCTACATTCACTAAAACTTTCAAGGCAACGGTATGTTTCAATGCTTTTGCTAACAAATCATTGTTTGTCAGAATAGATGCTGCAGTGTGTGGAGAGAGTGTACCGTTATTTACGATCCCTTTTTGCATGTCGATCGCGACAAAAGCAGTTTTTGATAAATCAAAAATCATATTTTCCTTTAAATCATTCATGATGTTCCTTCTTTCAAATAACAATGTTTTTTATGTAAGTAAATCATAAATCGTTTATTTGTCAACTAAATAAAGAATTCCTTTCTTTAGTCTAGAGAAATTCAATGGTAAAATAAGTGTGAGAAAACGTATTCGATGCATAGATAAAGCGAGAAATATCGTGAAAATGGAGGAATCAGCGTGAAGTATGTCGAAGTAAAAAATGAATACAAACGATACAAGATGGGAGAAACGACCATTACAGCAAATGACGATATTTCTTTTTCAATTGAAAAAGGCGAATTAGTGATTATACTTGGCCCAAGTGGAGCGGGAAAGTCAACGATTCTTAATATTTTAGGTGGGATGGACACACCTGATGAAGGACAGATCATTATTGATAACACAGATATTGCGCAATTTTCAGACAAGCAGCTTACTGCTTACCGACGAACAGATGTAGGGTTCGTCTTCCAATTCTACAATCTCGTTCCTAATCTAACAGCAAAAGAAAATGTGGAATTGGCAACGGAAGTTTCCCCTGATGCGCTTGATCCTGTAGAAGTATTGACGCAAGTGGGCCTAGCTCATCGATTGAATAACTTTCCGTCCCAATTATCAGGAGGCGAACAGCAGAGGGTTTCCATTGCTCGAGCATTAGCCAAAAACCCTAAACTGCTTTTATGTGATGAGCCGACAGGTGCACTGGATTTTGAAACAGGAAAGCAAGTATTGAAATTATTGCAAAATGCTAGCAGACAACATGGCAATACTGTTTTGATCATTACACATAATTCTGCTTTAGCGCCCATCGCTGATAGAGTCATCCACATCAATGATGCAAAAGTAAGGTCAGTGGAATTGAATGAGCATCCTTCATCCATTGATGAGATTGTATGGTAGGAGGATTTTATGAAAACAAAAACATATCTTAAAGCAGGTTTTCGCGAAATCCGGCAATCTAAAGGGCGGTTCATTGCAATCATCCTTATTGTCATGCTAGGAACACTTTTATTTGTAGGTGTCAAAACTGCTGGACCTGTCATGCAAAAAACGATGGACCACTATGTTGGTACAGCAGGACTTTCTGATTTGCAAATCGTTTCTACTGGTGGTTTGACACAAAAAGATATCGCTCAAGCAGAAAAGATCCCAGATGCAAAAGTAGAAACAGGAAAACAGATCTATTATTCCAATACTGGAAAAAATGAAGTGATCCAAATCTTTTCTTATAACAAAAATAGCAGGCAGAACAAGCTACAATTAATTGATGGAAAACGCCCGGAAAAACCCAACCAACTTTTATTAGATGAAAAAGCGGAGAATGCAGGGTATAAAATCGGAGATGTCTATCAGATTGATTCAGATGAATTGAAAGAAAAAGAGTATACCATCACTGGCTTTGTCCGTTCTCCATTGTTCATCAACAATTTGGAGAGAGGATACGCGAATGTCGGAAATGGTAGCGTTGATTATTTTGTCTATTTGCCTGAATCCAATTTCAAGTCGGATATTTATTCTGTCTTATATCTTGATTTTACGAACGTAAAGAATTTGAATACGTACAGCAAAGCTTACAAAGATAAAATGGAGCAAAATCAAGAAAAGGCAGAAAAGTATTTACAAGATCGACCCGAAGAACGCTTAGAAGAGCTGAAAAAATCGGCAAACGAAGAATTAGAACCAGCACAGCAAAAAATAACAGAAGGCAAAGCACAAATAGCGCAGGGAAGAACACAGTTAGAAGATGCTAAAAAACAGGTAGCGCAGCAGTCAGCAGCTATCCAGCAGCTTCCTGAAGCGCAACGGACAATCGCTGTACAAACTTTGTCTCAACAAGAAGCTCAACTCGCTGATCAAGAAAGGCAGTTAGTTGAGAAAGAACGAGAACTAGCTTCTGCAGAGGAAGAATGGAACGAAAATGTAGAAAAAATTGAAAATTTAACTAAACCATCATACCTATACAATGAACGTTCAGAAAATGTCGGGTTTCAAGAATTTGGTGATCTGGCTGAACGTATCGCAGCAATCGCCAATGTTTTTCCTGTCTTCTTTTTCTTTATTGCCGCATTGATCACTTTTACGACAATGACGCGTATGGTAGAAGAAAACCGTAGGGAAATAGGAACATTGAAGGCGTTAGGTTATACGAAAGTTGAAATCGCAAAAAAATATGCAATCTATGCAAGTCTAGCTTCAGGAATAGGCATTGTTTTAGGAACGATATTAGGAACGAATCTTTTACCAAGGATCATTTTTGAACTATCTAACGAGCGATATGACATTGGGAGTGCCCTTGTTTTTTATGACTGGCCACCGATTTTACAAGCAGCTGCCGCATTCTTCATTGCCGCATTTGGCGCTGCAATGATTGTTTTGTTCAAAGATCTAAGAGAACGGCCTGCTGCACTGATTCAGCCGAAAGCACCGAAGCCAGGGAAACGTATTTTTCTTGAATACATCACTCCGCTGTGGTCACGCCTTAGCTTTAATCAAAAAATCAGTTATCGAAATCTCTTCCGATACAAGTCAAGAATGCTTATGGCGATTATCGGAATTGCTGGCTGTGCCGGTCTGATGGTTGCGGGCGTGGGATTGAAAGATTCTCTAAGTTCTGTCTCAGCCAAACAATTTGGACCGATCATTGACTATCAAGCAATCGTTACATTAGATTCATCCACGGAAGAGAGTCGTCAAAAAGCAGTGGATATGTTGCAGCAGCAAGAAAAAGTAAATGAGATCCTAGCTATTCATACTCAAACCGTAGAATTGAGAAAAAAAGGGCATGCTTCGCAAAGTCTGACAGTGATCGTACCGAGTAAAACAGCTGATTTTGATCGTTTTATCCATTTAACAAATCTTGAAGAGAACCCACGTTCCTTACCTAAAGCAGGAATCGCTATTACACAAAAAGCAGCAGAACTATTTGACTTATCTACAGGAGATCATATATCGCTTTATGATGAAAATCAAAAAGAATGGAAAGTCGAAGTAAAAGAAATCGTGAAAAACTATCTAGGCAGCTTTATTTATCTGTCCCCTGAATATTACGCTTCAGTGACTGATCAATCGATGACGGATAATGCATTTTTGGTGCGTACAGATAAGATGACAACGAAAGAAGAAGAAATGCTTTCCGAGAAACTGCTTGCTACAGACGCTGTGACAAATACGTCTTTCATGTCCAAACAAATCGAAACGCAAGAAGAATCAATGGCAAACTTAGACTCGGTTGTATTAATCTTTGTCGTATTGTCAGGATTGCTGGCTTTTATCGTCTTGTATAATCTAACTAATATCAATATTTCCGAACGTGTACGCGAATTATCTACGATAAAAGTCCTTGGATTTTTTGATAAAGAAGTCACGATGTATATTGTTCGAGAAAATATCATTTTTACTCTCTTAGGGATCATTGGAGGATTTGGTGTAGGATATGTATTGACTGACTTTATCTTACAACAAGCATCTATGGAAAATGTCATCTTTCCATTAGTGATTACATGGTGGGCTTATGTTTTATCAGCAGGATTAACCATCGTATTCACGGTTATTGTGATGATTGTTACCCATTTCAAATTAAAGCATATCGATATGATTGATGCGTTGAAATCGAATGAATAAAAATCGAGGTTGTGAAATCAGCGGTTTGACCTGAGTATTAGAGAAACAAACGGCAAAATAGTTCCTCATATTTTGCCGTTTGTTGAGCTAATACCGAAGGTCAGCTGATTGAACACCGTTTAAGAAAGAGGTTGTGACAGAAGTGGTCAGCTTCAAGAAATAAGAAGAAATTTAAGAAAACAGCTCCTCATATTTTTCATTTTAAAGGACTTATTGTCGTAGATGCAAGCTTTTGAACATCATTTATAGAAGAAACCAGAACATTTTGCTATTTTAGACAAGAGACTAGACAAATACATGTCTGATCTCTTGTTTTTTATTGGACAACACCCTCTTAGGAAGTATAAAGATAAATTTTACAAACGCTTTCGGTTCAGTTATAATAATAAATGATAACTTGTATATATAAGTTGTGATAGGTAAGAAATCAGTTGAATGGAGGCAAATATCCATGACATTTAAAGACAAAGTCATTTATCAAATCTATCCCAAATCTTACAAAGACAGTAATGGTGATGGAATTGGAGATTTAAAAGGAATCAAAGAAAAACTGCCATATTTGAATGATTTAGGGATCGATATGATCTGGCTAAATCCTATTTATCCAAGTCCTCAAAAAGACAACGGTTATGATATCTCTGATTACACAGCCATCGATCCTATCTTTGGTACGATGGAAGAATTCGAGCAACTAATAGCTAAAGCAAAAGAATACCAAATAGAAGTCATGCTCGATATGGTATTGAATCATGTTTCGACAGAACATGAATGGTTCAAAAAAGCACTAGCAGGGGATCAGTATTATCAGGACTTCTTCATTTTAAGAGAAGAACCAACGGACTGGGTATCAAAATTTGGTGGGAGTGCTTGGTCGCCCTTTGGAGATACAGGAAAATATTATCTGCACTTATATGATCAGACACAAGCTGATTTGAACTGGCGGAACCAAGCAGTAAGAGAGGAATTATTCAAAGTAGTTCGTTTTTGGATGGAAAAAGGGGTAAAAGGATTCCGTTTCGATGTTATCAATGTTATCGGTAAAGACGAGCAATTGAAAAACAATAAAGAAAATGATGGTAAACCTGAATATACGGATAAACCAATCACCCATACGTATCTAAAAGAATTGAACCAAGCAACGTTTGGGACGGATTCCACTATCATCACAGTCGGTGAAATGAGCTCTACGACGATCGAAAATTGTATCTTGTATACAGAACCTAGTAGAGAAGAATTATCAATGGTCTTTAATTTTCATCACTTGAAAGTCGACTATGAAAATGGCAATAAATGGTCAACTCCTCCATTTGATTTTTCAGAATTAAAGCGACTGTTCCATACTTGGGGAGAAAAGATGAGTGATGGTAATGGCTGGAATGCTTTATTTTTTAATAACCATGATCAGCCACGTGCGCTCAATCGGTTTGTAGCTATCGATCAGTATCGAAAACAAGGAGCAGAGATGCTAGCAACCATGATCCATTTAAATCGTGGAACACCATACATTTATATGGGAGAGGAAATCGGCATGGTCGATCCAGACTATTCCTCAATTTCCGACTATATTGACGTAGAAAGTTTGAATGCTTACAAGTTGCTCCTTGCACAAGGATTCACAGAAAAAGAGGCGTTCCGTCGAATCAAAGCAAAATCTCGTGATAACTCTCGAACACCCATGCAATGGTCCGATGCAGAACAAGCAGGCTTTACTACAGGAAAACCTTGGTTAAAAGTTGCAGGTAAGCTAGAAGAGATCAATGTAGAGAAAGAACGATCTTCTGAGGATTCTATTTTGTCCTATTATAAGAAATTGATTCGGTTGAGAAAAACATATCCAATCGTTGCACAAGGCGATTATCATGCTTATGGAGCAGATCATCCGCAAGTTTATGGCTATCTTCGCCAATTTGAAGGGCAGCAGCTGCTTGTATTAACAAATTTCTATGATAAAGATACAAGGATCACCATTCCAGAAGGATTCACAGAAGCCGATATTCTTATCGATAATTATTCCGATACTGTTCTTCATCAAAATCTGGAGCTAAAACCATATCAGGCAATTGCTTTACTAAAAAACTAAAACCAAAAAGTATAAAACGCCGATCCTACGAGTATTCTCGTGAGATCGACGTTTTTTATTTTATTTAAAATAATCTTCTTCAGAAAATGAAGAGTGTTCATATTCTCCTTTGTCGCCATAAAATTTATTGTAGCGTTGTTTGAATTTACGGAAAATAAAAGTAACGAGTAATTTGACTAACGTATAGATAGGAATACCGAAAATAACGCCCACAATTCCCATTAGATCACCCATGACAAGCAAAACGATTAAGATCGTAATCGGATGGATCTGCAACCGATCACCCATTACTCGAGGAATTACCAAGTCACCATGGAGAAGCTGTACGGCAAACCAGACAATGACAAATTTGACAGCCATAAAAGTAGAGTCTTGGAATGCAATGATCAAACCCGGGAAAAAAGCGATAAACGGTCCAATATATGGAATAATACATAATAACCCAGCAGAAATAGCTAAAACACTGGCAAATTCTAATCCGATCAGTAAGAAACAAACCCAGTAGACTGCTCCAAGGATAAATGAAGCAATGATCTGCCCCTTTAAAAATGAACCTAATTGTTGATTAGCAATCTTTGTCAAATTTTTAAAATCTGTACGAAAGGCTGGTGGGACAATCGCTAAAACTGACTGATAAAATTTTTGAGGATTTCTCAAAAGAAAAAAAGTGACAATGGGCCCAGTAAATAAAGTAATGAAAATAGCTGTAACAGTTGAAAAAATATTGCTGATCCGTTGTGCGCCACTTTCCCAATAATTTCCAATAAAGCCAGCTATATCAGACGTCACGTCATCAATAGAAGTAAAAAATTGATTAAATGAATCGGCAAAAGGTGTTTTCTCCAAAAATTGACGGAGACTCTCTTGGAAATCTTGAAATAAATCTGGCAAACTGCTAATCAATGTTTTTGTCTGTTCTTCAAGAAAAGGAACAAGCCATACGCTTCCAAGCCCCAATAAAAATAAAATAATCACATAAACAATAATGACTGACAGGTTCCTCGAAAGGTGCTTGCTTAAACGTTTGATGACTGGTTCCAAAAGATAATATAAGATCAGCGCAAACAATAATGGGGGCAAGATAGTAGCGATAATAATCCCAACAGGCTTGAATATAAATGAAATCTGATGGAAAAAATAAATGATCAGTGCCAGCAGGATCACCATACCTAAAACATAGTAAGAGGTTTTGCCTCCCAAAAAGCGGATCAAACGATTCGTTGTATCTGTTTCTTTTTTCACTCATTTTCCTCCTTTGTCTATAACTTTATTATAGACAAAAGAGGGGATAAAAGGAAAATGATAGAGTTGATTGAAAAAATATCGTGAATCATCCATACGAAAGTTCTCCTCAATTAAAATAAGAAAACGCTTGACAGCTCTTTTAGCCCTATGATAAATTAAATCCTGTTGCTAAAACGTAACTATTACGATTTGTTAGAGGCGAATCGGAACATTCAAATGAAAGAAGATGAGAAGGAGTGTTATAAATGAAACGACTGATAGGTATATTGGCTACACTGGTTTTAACAGGTATGTTAGCTGGTTGCGGGGCAAGTGGAGAAGCAGGGGACAGTAAGGAAAAATTGAGCGTGATGACGACCTTTTATCCTATGTATGATTTTACAAAAGCAATCGTCGGGGATGAAGGAGAAGTAGAATTATTGATTCCAGCAGGGACTGATTCCCACGATTATGAACCTTCTGCTAAAGACATGGCAAAGATCCAAGATACAGATATCTTTGTTTATAATGATGAAAATATGGAAACATGGGTCCCCACAATCCAAAAAACATTACAAGAAGGCAACGTCCATACGATAAAGGCGACAGAAGGTATGCTTTTACTTCCGGGAAGTGAAGAAGGACATGATCATGACCATGAACACGGGGAAGAAGGTCATACACATGAACATGAGCTAGACCCGCATGTATGGCTAGCACCAAGTTTAGCAATCAAGCAGGTAGCAAGCATACGTGATCAGTTGATTGAAGCTTACCCAGAAAAACAGGAAGTATGGACAAAAAATGCAGCAGCCTATACCGAGAAACTTCAAGCACTCCATCAGCTTTATCAAGAAACATTTAAGCAAGCAAAACAAAGATCTTTTGTCACGCAACATGCTGCATTCAACTATCTGGCATTAGAATATGGATTGAATCAAGTATCTATTGCTGGTCTTTCTTCTAGTGAAGAACCCTCTGCGGCGAGAATCGCTGAACTGAAACACTTTGTTAAAGAACACGGGATCAACTATATTTATTTTGAAGAAAACGCCAAAGATAGTATTGCCAGAACGTTAGCAAACGAAGCAGGTGTATCTTTAGAAGTGTTGAATCCTTTGGAGGGGCTGACGAATGAACAAATAGAAAATGGAGAAAACTATCTTTCTATCATGGAAGCCAACCTCGAAGCGTTGAAAAAAACGACAGAGACAGAAAACCTGTTAGAAGATACTTTGACTCCCAAAAAAGAAAAGAGCGTCTATAACGGTTATTTCGAAGACGAGGATGTACAAGATCGCTCTCTTTCAGATTGGGCAGGAACTTGGCAGTCAGTAGATACGTATGTAGAAGATGGGACATTCGATCCTGTTTTTGAATATAAAGAAAAATTGAATCAGGATAAGACAGCACAAGAATATAAAGAATACTATACGAAGGGCTATCAAACAGATATTGCTTCAATCAAGATTGGTGAGAAAGAGATGGCATTTACGTTTAAGGATGGAGCAACGAAACGTTCAAATTATCGTTATGTAGGGAAAGAAATCTTAACCTACGAGGCAGGAAACCGTGGTGTAAGGTATCTATTCGAAGCAGAAGATAAGGAAAGTGGCGCGTTTAGATATATTCAATTCAGTGATCACACGATTGCACCGGCTGACTCCGAACATTTTCATTTATATGCAGGAAATGAAAGTCAAGAGGCATTGCTAAAAGAAATGGAAAATTGGCCAACATTTTATCCAGACACAATGGATGGCCGTGAAATTGCACAGGCAATGCTTTTGCACTGAGAAGCAAAAAGAACCGAAGGGTTTGGATCGGCTGATTATTTAGTCGGTCCAAACTATTCGGTTCTTTTTATGAAATTAACTTTTTTAATCCACGGATAGAGACAGGGATAGTCTCACCGTTTGCCAACGTGACTTCTCTGGTTTTTTTATTAATCGACCGCACGTTTTGTGTATTGATAACATAAGATTTATGACAACGAATAAAATTCCGATGCATTTTCTCGATTTCTTTGATCTTCTCGTAGAATTGCAATTGAGCATGAGTCAAATGAACTTCCAATTTATGTGGTGCGCCTAACGAAGTAGAAAAATATTGGATTTCTTTGATCGGTAAAAATTTGATCTCATCATTGAACTCTATTTTGAAGATATCTTTTTGGATCTGGGACATTTGAAAATCTTCAAAAATTTTGCTCAGGATCTGCTCGACATTTTCTTTTAAATCATAAAGGTCTTCTTTCACAATATAGTCAGTCGGCTCAATGTTGCTTTTTAAGATTTTCATCGACATTTCCGTATGAGAAGTCACATAGATTATTTTTCCTAAAGGATCTAATTCACGGATCAATTTACCAATCGCTACGCCATCCATTTCACTGTCTTCTAATTCAATATCTAAAAAATAAATACCAAAAGAAGAAGTTCTGATCTTGGCCGCATTGAGAAGTTCTTCCGGATCAGAAGTAGAAATATGAACATAACTGTCTAAGTTTTCAATCATGATCCTGTTTTTGATCAACGTTGATAAAACTTCCAATTGTTTTGGATCGTCTTCGCAAATATAAATGGGAATCATATCATTACTCCTTTATTTTATTTGAATATAAATCGTTTGAGAAAAACGTTGGTTTTCAATTGATGTTTCAAGGAAAAGATAAGGGTTTGTCTTTGTCAATTCATCCAATATAAATAAGCCAAGTCCTTCGTTTTTTGGATTTGTTTTTGTTGAGAAACCTTTTTGTTTCAACTGGTTTAACGGTAATGTATTTGTTGTTGTATTGATTACACGAATCATCACGGAATGATTTTTCTTGATGATCGTCAATTCGATCTTTTTCTTCTTTGCAGCACTAGCTCCTTCAATCGCATTGTCCAAGATAATACCAAGCATACGTACAAGGTTTACCGTATGTTTCGTATCCAACTCGATTGGCTTAGGAAAATGAAGCTGGACGATCAATCCTTTTTCCTGTGCCATCATAAGTTTTAATGACAGCAAACTGCGTATTTCAGGAACTTTCATATTATCCAACATACTTAGATTGGCCGGGAAAAGGTTCATCATCTGGCGTGTAGGCAATATCGTTTGATCGTAGTACGACCGTAATCCTTCCAAGTCGCCTTCTGCAATATAGCTGTGAAGAGAAAAGAGCAGATTTTGGTAATCATGTTTGAATTCTCTCAAGTCTTGATAGTTTTTTTCCAGATCTTTGATATAATCCTGCTGCATCCTGACTTGTTGCTCTAACAACTGATCAGCTAATTTCTTATTAGAGATTTTCCAATAATAAAACAAGATGATCAAGCCGACACACAGATAGAGAATGAAAAAACTAGTATTCAAAGCTAAGACATCAGGTGTTTCACCAGAAAAACGGGTATAAAAAATAATGATATAGTATGTAAATAATATCAACGTCCCAATCGTACCGATCATACGGCGGTCCACTGTGTGAAACCAAGTCTCTAACGATTTTTTAAAACAAAAAGCTAATAAAGCAGATAAAAGAGCGGATAAGGCAATGTGAAAATACTGCAAGGAATCTCCTGGTTCAACAACCGCAGATTTCAAAACAAAAAAATCGCCGATGCTTGTTAAATGATCTCCTAAAAGCGACGTCAATAATCCACAAGGAAGCGCGTAAACTAATTGTTGACGCGAAGTCGAAAAGAAGAAAAAAGTAAGCATCAGCATTCCTATAGCAATTAGAGCAGTAAAAATCCCTAAAACTGAGTAGACCCATCCAATCAAAACGCAAGAAATCAGAGTGACTCCTACAAACAGATAGTTGTATCGGATATGATGGTCAATCAATAAGATACAAATTGTGTAAATCAAATATTGCAACGCTATGGACCATAAAAACATAAAGTACAGCTCCCATTGATTTTTACCAAATTATAGCACAATTAGCGTATTATTTTTTTAATTTTTCAGGGATTTTGAATTCAGAACTCATACCAAAGCAGCAGCCAGATACAAAAAAGTCAGATAAGTTAGTTAATTGTTTAATGATTGTTTTTTTCATGAAAGATTCCTCCAAAATTCATCAAGTATTTTGTAATAGGAAGCAACGTAGCTATTTCTAAAACAATCCCAAGTAGCAAATAGGTAGAAAAGTAAGAAGCTGAGAAAAATAAAGTGATGAGAGAAAAAATTAGAAACATGCTGATTGCCTTCTTTAATAATGGTGGACGTTTCTCGGGTTCAATGGGATTGATTGCTGTACCTCTTGATCCATAGCGAAGCAGTAACAAAAAGCAGCTGATTAACAAAAAGACCATCATTGGGAAGGAGATAGTCAATTGCAGATGTTTCATCACCAAGGGAACGCCCCATAAATAAAGCAGTGTCCACAGCAGACAAACGAATTCAGAGTCGGAATGCAATCCATAAGCATATCTGCGGATGCAGATATAGGAAAGAAAGGTGATTCCTGTTTCCGCCCATGAGCCCGTCACCAGAGAAAAGACTAGAACGACCGCTAGTTTTCCAAGGTTGTTCAATAAAACTTCTAAGGCAAATTTTACTTGGACATACACCATATCTTCTTCCGATTTATCTCCGCTGAATAAGGTTTCTAATAATTTGTTCACAACTTTATCTTTCATCTCATACGTACCTCCACCACAAATTCTATGCTAAAAAAAATAAAAAACGTGTTTTGTTTCATAAAAAGTGGTTTTGACATCAAAACCGTCATGATTTCCTTAAAAGAATCTTCATTTTTTAAATCCTTTCCAAAAAAGGTGACAGTTTTGATACGAAAAGTACTTTTTATGACAAGTTTGTGTTTTTTCGATTATTTTATGTTAAAAATTTACTGACCTTAGAAAAGGTGATGGAGGGATTCTTATGGAAAATGAACAATTGTTTGAAGTCGGCGAAACATATGCATTTAAATCTGATTTATTTGAATCACCAATAAAAGGAAAAATAGAAAAAATCTATGAAAATAGCGTGATGATACGTGTCATGAATTGCGCAGCAGAAGACAATGATACCGCTCATAATCTGCACTGGCAGTTAGTTGTACGCAAATCAAGTACAATAGAAGAATAAAAACAGATAAAATGTTGAGAGCATAAAAGAGTAGAAGTTCATCCATTCTACTCTTTTATTTTCATGAATAGGCGTGACTTCTAGCTACTATTGGCGAAGTAGCCTTTAAGGAGCAGATAAAGTCAAGGCTTTTATTTCTATAAATGAAGTAGTAAAATGAAGAACAGATTTTATTACAGGAAGGATGCCGATAATTGTGATTATTGTTGCAGGAACGATCGGTGCAGGGAAAAGCACACTGACTGAAATGCTTGCCCAAGATTTAGAAACAAAACCTTTTTATGAGAACGTGGAGGATAATGAAGTATTGCCACTGTTTTATTCTAATCCGGAAAAGTATACTTTTTTATTGCAGATATTTTTTCTGAACAAACGTTTTTTGGCGATTAAAGATGCTTTCAGCCATGATGATAATGTACTAGACCGCTCTATCTACGAAGATAGTATGTTGTTTCATCTGAATGCCGATTTAGGGCGTGTTTCTGAAGTAGAAGTAAAGCAGTATGAGGGTCTTTTAGAGACGATGCTGAAGGAATTAGAAGAAATTTCGCCACAAAAGAAACCGGATCTACTGGTTTATATTCGTGTATCTTTTGAAACTATGTTAGCAAGAATCAAAAAAAGAGGTCGGGAATATGAACAGCTAGAGCAAGATCCTGAACTCTATTCCTACTATAAAGAACTCAATCGACGTTATGAAGAATGGTATGAACAGTTTGATATATGTCCCAAAATAGTAATCGATGGGGACAAATACGATTTCGTAGCCGATCCAACATGTGGAGAACAAATCGTACAAGAAATCAAGATGCGGGCAAAGAAAATGACAGAAGAGGCAGGTGCCCAATCGATCCGCTACACTACAAATAACCCGAAAGCAAAGGGTATCTTTACAACTGAATAATAAAAAACTAAGCAAATTGCTCACTCACAAATATTTCTTTGTGAACAGCATCCTGCTTAGTTTTTTTGATTCAGGGGAATCAAAAGGTGAAACGGTTCGTATGATAAAACTGCCATAACTGAAATGTCTGAGTGAGGGCCATGATCAAGAATAAAATAGAAACAATCAAAATCGAATGGGCGCCAAACAAATGATGACAGAATACAAGGACAATAGCCCCTGCGATAAAGGCAAGAACGACAGTTAAATAGTGGAAAAATCGATCAAAATCTGCTTTTTCTTTAGAAATACAATAATCATATAAATTTGTTGCTACCCCTTTTAAATTTCCTGTTGTAAATAAATTGGTGTAGGCACGCCCGTTGATTTTATCAAAAGCCACCCACTGAATCGAGGCTGTAAAAGCAATTAAAATCGTTACTAATGCGGGATGTTCATGGACAGGTGTCAAACTAACAAAGAAAAAAATCACCGCTTCATAATATAGAACAAATAAACGCCAGAAATGTTTTTCTTTTTTTCTAAAATAATCAATCAAATACTTTGTTAGAAGAATCCCTAAGAAAAAGAAAAGGGTAGACAATACTTTTTTGCCAACGCTTAGCCACTCTCCGTCAAAAGCTTGGATGATCGATAGGATGATATTGCCAGTTTGGGCAGAGGCAAAAGCACCATACTGGATATAAGTATAACTGTCCATTGCTCCTCCGATAAATGTCAGCAAAAGACCAATTGTACGTCCCTCGTGAAAGGAAGTCTGCATTTTTTTCATCACCTTTTATGAATATAATTTTGTCTTCCTTATCTTAGCATAAACGATTGAAAAAAAGGAAAAATTTTCAGAAAACCAAAATCATCTCGCTCCCCATTTTCATTTTTAGAAAGGTCTGTTAGTATAAAGAAAAAAATAGACAACGAGATTTTAAATAATCAAATTGGAAGAAACAACTTCAAAGAAGAAAGATGGGAAGGAAATCAATCAGTTGGATGAAAAAGAAATTCTCCGATTACAAAAAGAACTGAATCGTTGGGAGAACAAATATAAAAAGCTTCAACAAGTCTTTCGGCTACAAGAAGAAATCATTGCTACCTATGAAGCGGCTTATGGAGAAGCCCCTGGACTTATTGAGGAAGAGATGCAGGAAAAAGAAAGCAAAGGAAACAACTCTTTCTTTAAAATGATGGAGAAACGTTCTTATAATCGCTTCAATCAAGAACAAAAAGCAGCTATCACATACGACATGGAGAAACATCTTCGAATCATAGCGGGAGCTGGGAGCGGCAAGACGCAAACAATCTGTGCAAAAGCGGTGTACCTGATGACACAAAAACAAGTAGACGAAGAACGCATACTGATGATCACTTTTACACGGAATGCTGCAAATGAACTAAAAAAACGAGTAGATAATTTCAGCCAAAGGAAAACTGCTGTCCATATCGGAACATTCCACAGTATCTTTTTTAGGATATACAATGAGATTTGTCGAAAATTCCCTGAAGTGGCAATGCAAGGGATACAAGGAGACTTTTCAAAAGATACTGCGCAAAAAGTAAATGCTGTTTTGCAACAGCTGATACGTAAATATAATCTTTATCTATTTGATCAATATGGAGAAAAAACGATTGCTTCTCGCTTAGACTATTGGCAGAATATGAACCTATCAATAGAAGAAATGATTCAGTTAGTTAAAGAAAAATATGATTCCATTGATAAGAATGCAAGACAACCGATATCAGAACGACTGTATGGATTGCTCACAGAACTCCAAGAACAAAAAAGAAGGCAGCAATTGTTAGAGTTCAATGACGTACTCCAAAATTTGAAAAGCGCTTTGGAGAATGAAGAGATTCAGCACTATATTGGACAGAAATATGATTATCTATTTATTGATGAATTTCAAGATACTAATCCACTTCAATGGGAAATCGTGAAGCGGATGACAAAGGAAAACGGGATCAAGTTAATCGTTGTTGGAGATGATGACCAAAGTATCTATGGATTCAGAGGATCGGAGCCAGCGTATATCAAGAACTTTGAAAAAGAATATCCTACTAAAACTCTTTTCTTATTAACTAATTACCGCTCTCGGGCAGCTATTGTCCAAGGAGCGAATAGATTGATCAGCTATAACAAAAATGATCGGATACCAAAGGCGATGATTCCAGCACAAAAAGAAGCGGGTGTTATGGAGGCTTATTTGTTCTCAGATACAAAAGCAGAAAGCCAGTGGCTGATAAGTCAAATTCAGTCATTTATTCAAAAAAATGGGAAATATAAGGAATCGATCATATTATACCGATCGGCTTCGCAAACACAGCAACTTGTCCAATCTCTGCTAAAAACGAATATTCCTTTTGTACTGGAAGCAGATAGTCCATATGAAGGTATCTTTGGTATCAAGTCTTTCCAACAGTTCTATCAAAAAATCGTTCATTGGCAAACAGCTCAGAATCCGCAAAAGAAAAATCAAACCTATCAGCAATTGCTGCGGCAGCTGATGGTAGACTGCTATCTGAAAAAAAGTGAATGCGATCAATACTTTTCTCCTAAATATCAAAATACAGCCATTACGGATTATATTTTGTCGGTAAGACCCAATTTAAAATCCAAATCTGCAGAAATCCGCCAGTTTGAGGAAGCGTTGCGTAAAACAGAACAGCATCAAGAAGTCTATTCGCTTGTACAAAGCTATCTTCATCTGCCACGTATAGCTAAGGAAATCGATCAGAGTGATCAAGAATGGATACGAGAAGAAGTAAAGCAACATGCTACTTTTAGAAGTATCCAAGCCTTATCGCAAGAAATCCAAGCAACAGCTAAAGAATTAAAAACCCGCTTGATTGCTTACAGACAAGGAAAACTTGATGCGCTATGTATCCAGAGCATTCATAAAAGTAAAGGTCTTAGTTACAGAAATGTCTTTTTAATTGGCTGTAACGAAGGAAGTTTGCCTTATAACGGAGCAACAGAAAAGAAAGTCATCGACTCTAATGAAATAAAAGCAGAACCAGTGACGACGATAGAAGAAGAACGAAGACTATTTTATGTTGCGATGACTAGAGCAAGAAATCGTCTGTATCTATGTGTACCTCAAATGAAAAATACAAGAAAATTGAAAGTATCGAGATTTGTCAAAGAAACCGGTAGTCGTATGAAAAAAGGAAAGTGATGGAAAAGAGGTTGTGACAGGAGTGGTCAGCTTCAAGAAATAAGAAGGAATTTACGGAAATTGCTTCTCAAATTTTTGTAAAATTTCGGCTTATTTTTGAAGAAGCTACTTCTGGAACACCGTTTATTCGGAAAAAGGAGGTGTGACAAGATTTTTGTCACACCTCCCTTATTTATTTTTGAAAAATGAGAATACTATTATTAAAATAGGAAGTACATAGAATAATTCTCATTATTTAAACGTAAATAATCGATTTTTTTCGACTTTTTTTATTTTTTATTAGCTAATAATTGGTATTTTAAAAGAAATTGCTGTAGAATTGGATTATAATTAAAAAGGAGTGAGAAAATGATAAAAGTATATACTTCGCCTAGCTGTACTTCCTGTAGAAAAGCAAGAGCATGGTTGCAAGCGAATCAACTTGAATTTGAAGAGAAAAATATTTTTGCCGAACCGTTAACAGAAAGTGAGATCAAAAAGATTTTAGCAGCGACTGAAGGAGGAGTTCAAGATATTATTTCCACTCGGTCGAAAATTTACGAGAAGTTGGGAATAGATTTTAACGAATTAACTTTAAAGCAAATGATCGTCCTATTCAAAGAATATCCTTCATTATTGAGACGACCTATTTTGATTGATGAAAAAAGAATACTAATCGGATTCAATGAAGATGAAATCCGTTCATTTGTCCCTCGTGAAATTCGGTGTGTTGCTAGAAACCTAATCTATTTACAAAACAATAACATCTTAAGTTCATAGGGAGGGAGTCTTCGTGGAAGTGAAAGTCTACGGATCGGCGCACTGTGTAACCAGTCTGAAGGCGAAACAATGGTTAGAATACCATCAATTGCCTTATCAATTTGTTGACTTAGAAGAACGCGATCTAAGTACAGAAGAAGCAGAAGAATTATGCAGTTTTGAAGAAGTGCAAGCAGAACAGCTATTTGCGACTTGGTCTGAGGCTTTCCATAACATTGCGATAGACCTTTCCTGTGTAGGTAAGAAACAACTGATTTCTTTATGTACACAACATACAAAACTCCTCAGACGTCCGTTGATCATTATCGATGAAGTTCTATTTATTGGATACAATGAGCAGTTGATGGAGCAACTTATCCTAAATAAATAGTCTTTACCTATTTTAATCAAATTTCTGAGCGCTTCCTACAGTTAGAGCAGTTGAACACTTAACATCAAGTGTGTTATGTGTTCTTTTTTTGTCTTTATTTTTCTACTATAAAAGATATAATCGATTTATGTGGTCAAAATTCAAATGTACGAGGGAAAATAGGCTGAGAAATATATTGACATGTGTAAATTTACATGATATATTCATTTTTGTTGTTTTAAGTAATATGCAAATAAAATAGCACTAAAAAAACTTGAAAAATAGTTATTGACATGTTGCTAATGACATGATAAGATAACTGAGTCGTTAAAAAAGAACAGCTTGCGAAGGTTGATTCTATTGAAAAAAACTTCAAAAAAGTTCTTGACAAATAACAAACGATAAGTTATGATAAATGAGTTGCTGAAAGATTTCAAAAAACGAAATCGAAAAAAACTTTTAAAAAAGAGTTGACAATCACTTGCCACTCTGATATGATATAAAAGTTGCTACGGCAGCCGAAACAAATCGGGAAAACATTTCCGATGAAGTAGACCTTTGAAAACTGAACAAAGTAAGACAAACCAAATGTGTAGGGCGTCTTGATTCAATTCAAGACAACAAACATTTTTAACAAGCAATATGCTAGCAAACAAATTGAGCTTAACAATCGTAAGATTGTTCGAACTTTTTATGAGAGTTTGATCCTGGCTCAGGACGAACGCTGGCGGCGTGCCTAATACATGCAAGTCGTACGCTTC